>JACVRP010000301.1 GCA_014534385.1 Cyanobacteria bacterium Co-bin13 | reverse complement strand
CTGTCAGCGGATCTCTGTTAATCGATAGGATGTCTGCTAGCGATGGACGCACCATTTGACCCCCAATCATTTACGCCAGAAGCCTTTACCTCAGAGGGCTTGGGCGATCAGCCAACCGGACTAGAGCCGGAGTTGGGCGGCTACCTGCGAGAACAAGAAGACCGCACCGGCTTTGAGCCAGAGCTAGGTGGCATGCTGCGCCAAAAGGGCGTCTATGTAGATGAGATTACCTGCATCGGCTGTAAGCACTGTGCTCATATCGCCCGCAATACGTTCTACATGGAGCCAGAGCACGGTCGCTCCCGGGTCTACAGCCAGGACGGCGATCCTGAAGACGTGATTCAAGAGGCCATCGACACCTGCCCGGTAGACTGCATCCACTGGCTTGACTACACCGAACTCAAGAGCTTAGAAGAGGAACGCCGCTTCCAGGTGATTCCAGTGGCAGGGTTTCCGGTAGAGAAAGCGGTGTTTGTGGCCCGCCAGCGAAGAGCAAGAAACCGCAAGAGGAAGACTGGGGAGAGTTAGAGCAGGCAGCAGGCAAAAGGTAGAAGTTGCTTCCCTGCCCCTCCTCTCCGCGTCCCCCCTGTTCCTGCGTCTCCTGCTCTCTCCTACGCCTCCACTCCTGCACGTTCCCTAAAACTGTCACACCAATCAGCCTTTCCCTACCCAGGCTGTCCACAATCGAGCCATCAACGCTCTGGACGTACTTGATTTAAGGGAGACAGTGCGATGCGGGTTGGTTATCTCGGTTTGGGCCTGGTCTTGCTGCTACTGCTGATTTTTGGAATTTTGCAGTGGTGGCAAATTCTGGCGGGCAACTTTGCAGATTGGGTAGTGGCTGGGGCAACCTTTGGCTGGCTGCTCACGATTACGACGGTGCCCTGGAACATTCACTTTGAGGCCAAAGAAGCGGTGGGTGAAGCGGCCCTATCCGCAGAAAAAGGCATTGTTGTCGATGACCAGCAGGTAGGCTATGTGCAGCAGGTGGCGCGGCGCGCTCTGGGGGTGGCTGTGCTGCTACATCTGGTGTCGGCGCTGGGGCTATACGGTTTGGCGATCGCAAATGTCAGCCAGATTGGCTACTGGGGGTCTGCCGCCGCCCTGCTGTTGACGCTGCTGCGCCCTGCGGTGCGCACCTATCAGTACTTTGCGGCTCGCATTGCCCAGATTCGCAGGCAGTTTCAGTACCCGCGTGAGGACGTGGTAGAGCTGCGCGATCGCATGGCCCGAGCCGAAGCAACGCTAGAGCAGGTGCAAACCCAGCTCGACTCCGAAAACCCAGCTTCTTGGACCGCAACCCAACAGCGCCAGTGGGAGGCTCTGCGAAGCGACCTGACAACAGCAATGGCCGAACTCTCTGCCCTCAAAGCTAGCAACCAGGCCGAGCATGAATCCCTGCTGCGGGAGGCTAAACATGCGATCGCACAGCTCAGCACAGACGGCCAGGTACTTGAACACGTTCGCGAGATCGTTCGCTTCTTTAAGACAGCCTGACCCCTGGGTTGATTCACCTGTGTAGCATAGGGTGTTTGCTAAGGGGGTAGGGGTGCGATCTCTCCCCTCGCTGTACCTTGACGCGTTTAAAGTGTTGCTTGATGTTCAGCAAGATTGTGTGAAGCCCCATAAGGGCTGCTACCGCTGAGCTAACTCTCTACGCTTTTCAGGTAATGCAATGATTACATCAGAAGATGTATTGCCCCTTTTGCTAGAAGTCTGCCTCTCCTTCACAGAGCGCTGGAAGGAGCATCGGGCGTTTTTTGGAGAAGGGTTTCTCTATGGCGACCTAGACGAGTTTATGCAGCACATTGTTGAACTGCATGAGGCCGGTCAAACCAAGGAACTGCCGCGAGTCTTTGAGGTGCTAGAAAGGTGCTACGTAGACGGGGATGATGAAGTGCAGGCAGCAATTACCAACGCTGTGCTGGAAGGAATTCGAACGACTGCCAAAAATGGGGAGGAATTTGTCCCGTACCTACACCCAGAGTCGGCCAGGCAGTGGCAGCAGCTGGAGACCTTTTGGGAGGATGAGAGCTCCGACGAGCGCCTGTTGATGGAAAGTTCGTAGGTCAAAGTCCCGGCAACCCGTTTGTTGAGGCTACAGAACAACTGCGATAGGGGCAAGCGGCCGCAGCGAATTGAGTCGCTTGCCGCAGGGCTGGCGGCGCGATCGCAAAAATCAGTTTCTTAGAATGGACTCACCACTGCTCCTGCGGCCCAGCCTAGGGGTTAGGTGAGTTCTTCTTTTCAAGGCAAACAGCATGGAAACTGCAACGGTAAATCCGGCAACGGCCCAACAGCCCCCTTTGATTCCCCGGGAGGTGCTCTTTGGCAACCCTGAGCGCACCCAGCCCCGGCTCTCCCCCGATGGAGCCTACCTGGCCTACATTGCCCCCAACGAGCAAAACGTGCTGCAGGTGTGGCTGCGAACGGTGGGTCAGGAAGACGATCGGCCCCTGACGGCAGATCGCAAGCGGGGTATTCGGGCCTACTTTTGGGCCTACGACGGTAAGCACCTGATCTACCTGCAGGATGCCGATGGCGACGAAAACTTCCACTGCTACTCGGTGAATATCCAGTCGGGAAGCGTGCGAGACCTGACGCCGTTTCAGGGAGTCAAGGCCCAGCCGATTGAGCTAGATCCGGCCTTTCCCGATCAGTTTTTGGTGGGGCTAAATCTAAGAAATCCTCAGGTCTTTGACGTGCATCGGGTCAACTTAATGACCGGGGCCGTGGAGACTGACACTGAGAACCCCGGAAATATTTTGGGCTGGACGGTTGACGCCGAGTTTAAGGTGCGGGCTGCGATCGCAGCCACCCCCACAGGTGGCACTGAGCTGCTGTATCGAGAAACCCCAGACCAGGACTGGCGGACCTTGCGCCAGTGGGGTCCGGAGGAGCAGGCCAGCCCCGTAGGCTTTTCAGCCGATGGCGGCACGCTTTATCTCACGGCCAGCCATGATGCCAATGCCTCCCGGCTGCTGGCGCTGAATCTCACTAGCCAGGAAGAAACGGTGATTGCTGAAGACACCCAGTACGACGTGGGCGGCGTGGAGATCCACCCGACACGGCACACGCTGCAGGCAGTGGCCTTTTACCGGGAGCGGCTGGAGTGGCAGGTGCTCGATCGAGAGATTGCGGACGATTTTGATGCGATCGCAGCCGCCCACGCTGGAGAGTTTAGCCTGGTTAGCCGCACCCTGGCCGACGATCGTTGGCTGGTGTCATACACCACCGACGACGGCCCCGTTTACTACTACACCTACGACCGGGCCAGCCGCACCAGCACCGTCCTGTTTAGCAACAAGCCTGCCCTGGAAGGGCTGCCCCTGGCCTCGATGCAGCCGATCCAATACAGCGCACGAGACGGTCTCACCCTACACGGCTACCTAACCAAGCCTGTAGACAGCGCAGCCTCGCCCCTGCCGACGGTGCTGCTGGTGCACGGCGGTCCTTGGGCCCGCGACCGCTGGGGTTTTAGCCCACTGGTGCAGTGGCTGGCCAATCGGGGTTATGCCGTGCTGCAGGTCAACTTTCGCGGCTCCACTGGCTACGGCAAAGCCTTTCTCAATGCGGGCAACCGAGAATGGGCCGCCAAAATGCACGACGACCTGATCGATGGCGTTAACTGGCTGGTCGAGCAGGGCATAGCCGACCCGGCCAAAATTGCCATTATGGGTGGCTCCTACGGCGGCTACGCCACGCTGGTAGGGCTGACCTTTACGCCAGAGGTGTTTGCAGCAGGCGTGGATATCGTTGGCCCCAGCAACATCCTCACCTTGCTCAACAGCATTCCGCCCTACTGGGAGGCGATGCGGGCGCAGATGTATCACCGCATCGGCAACATAGAAACCGAAGAAGACTTTCTCAGGTCCAGGTCGCCCCTGTTTAAGATCGACCAGATCCAAAAGCCGCTGCTGATCGCCCAGGGTGCTAACGATCCTCGGGTCAAGCAGGCGGAAAGTGACCAGATCGTGACCGCCATGCGCCAGGCAGGTAAGCCCGTTGAATATGTGCTCTACACCGACGAGGGGCACGGCTTTGCCCGACCCGAAAATCAGCTACATTTTTATGCGATCGCAGAGGCTTTCCTGCAAAAGCACCTGGGCGGTCAATGCGAACCTGCCACAGACCTTGCCGGACACTCCGGCGTGCTGAACTGACAGGCGGAGCTGCCGCCACCGGGTAGAGTGTGGCTACATCCGCTGCTTCCACCCCAGGGAGAATGGGTACCCACAACAGAGCCGAGGTCTAGCTGTTCTGCTAAACCTCGGCTCCGTTGGCATCTATAGCGATAGCCACTGGTGTTAGGACGGGGTGCAGGGGTGGAACCCCTGGCTGGGGGCGCAGCCCCCACACCCCCAAAAAATCGGATGTCCTAAGCTATGGGGCGACAGCTATAGCTAAGACACTTTGCCGTTAGTGTCCGCCACACTGCTCAACAGGACGGGGAAAACCAGGATCAACCCAGGGGGGGAGGTGGGTTTGCGGACTCGTGGAGTCCGTCGGAACGGCTCTACCGTGGGTAGCAGTTGCGATCGCATCTAGCGGCAGCTTAGGCGTGCGGTCGATGTAGAGCAGGCCATTGGCCTCCTGGTAGGTGTCGGTCAGCTGGGTATAGCAAAAGCCACTGAACATTTCGACCCGATTGACTGCGCCCAGCAGAGCCCCATAGCGCTGCTGAAAATCAGAGGCATCACCAGAGCGAGCATAGCCCCAGGTATTGTTAGCCGCCTCATCATCCGGGCGAGTAAAGGCAATGCCGCCAAATTCCGTCAGCATAATCGGCTGGCCCTGGTGTGGGAAGCAGTCCAGGGTAAAAATGCGCCCACCCGGACGCTGGTGATCGAACAGGTCAGTCAGCTTCACTTCAGGACCATACCGCTTAGACAACGTCTGCGGGTTGTTGTCGTAGTCGTGAATAGCCCGAATGTCCGTTGTGGTGCTCTCCCAACCATCGTTACCAATCACGGGACGGGTTGGATCGAGGGTTTTGGTTAGGTAGTAGAGAGCCTGCACGTAATAACGGTGCGCAGGCGTTTCTGACAAGTTTGGCACACCCCAAGATT
>JACVRP010000477.1 GCA_014534385.1 Cyanobacteria bacterium Co-bin13 | reverse complement strand
GGTTAAGGCCTCAAGGGAGGAGCGGCTAGCGAGCGACGACATCGCCACAGTCGCCAATACGCCGGAAAAGACCCCCGGAAGGTTGACAGGCGACCTGAATGCGCCCATAATCCTCCGCTGCTGCGGAAAAGTCAAATATTTTTGCATTGTCTTCCAAATGTTTGACAAAAAGATGACTGACAGGGCTAAGCGAGCCGGTAATGCCCCAATGCTGCCGCACGGTCCTATCTGAGCAGCCACGCTCGCGGTTAGGCCATAACGCTTTGTTGAATGACCTTGAGAAATGACGGGAAATTCAGTACATTTGTTCTAACTTCGAGGGCTAGCTATGGCAATCACCGTGGAACAAACAACTCAGCTGATTCAGCTGATCCTCAACTCGGCGCTCATGATGGCGATCGCACTGGCCTGGTGGGGCGTGGTGTGGCTGCGCCACAGTGCGATCGCAGCCCAGCTTCAAGCCCACCAGCGACGCATGGCCCAGCTGCGAGGAGTCGAGGGGCAAAGCATAGAGCAAATAGCTCACCTGCGGCAGCTGCGGCTACAGATCCAGGCCCGTTATCGCCTGACCCGTCACAGTGCGCTGGTCATGCACGCTGTTTTGCTGGCGCTGGTCGGCAGCGTGTTTAGCCTGGCACTGCGAACGCTGATGGGCGGCAACTGGCTGATTCCGCTGGCGCTGGTGCTGTTTGTGCTGGGCATTGGTGGGCTGCTGCTAAGTGTTGGGCTAGCTTTGCTGGAGTTTTACCAGATAGGCCTGCTAGAAGAAGCTGCGCCCGGTCGCGCTCGCGCTTGCCGTTCCCCTATGCTGGCTCTGCCAGATGCCGACCGAGTTCGGGTGCAGCAGGCGTCTGTTGGGGTGCCGGAGCGGATGGCTGGTTAGAGAGGGGGAGCAGGGGAGCAGGGGAGACGAGGGGGAGTTCTTACAGCTATTTTCGCTTGGGTTCGCCACCCATCCACCCGCCCACCCGTCCACCCATCCACCCGTCCACTTGGGTCTTTCTACGTTTGTGCGTTTTCTCAAGTAGCCTAACCAAAGCCCTCCGTTTGCTCGTTTCTGGCCGGGTGAAACTCTGCTAAGGTGCGGGGACAACTCGATGCGTATTGCTGGGGAGGGGCTATGAACTTTGCGGCCCGAATGGCGCGTTTGGGGACAGAATCGGCGTTTGAGGTGCTGGCTCGGGCTAAGCGCCTGGAGGCCGAGGGGCGCTCGGTGATTCACCTGGAGATTGGCCAGCCTGACTTTAAGACAGCTGAGCCGATTTGCGCTGCGGCCTATCGGGCTATGCAGGCTGGGTACACGGGTTACGGGCCGGCGGCGGGATTACCGGATTTGAGAGCTGCGATCGCAGACCACATTGCTGCAACCCGTCAGATCTCGGTTCAGCCGGAGCAGGTGGTTGTGATGCCGGGGGCTAAGCCGGTGATTTTCTTTACTCTGCTGGCGCTGATCGAGGCGGGTGACGAGGTAATCTACCCCAACCCTGGATTTCCCATCTATGAGTCGGTGATTAACTTTGTTGGCGGTGAGGCCGTGCCGCTGCCGCTGCTGGAAGCGGTGGACTTTCGCTTTCGGGTAGAAGACCTGCAGGCTCGAATTACAGAGCGCACTAAGCTGCTGATCCTAAATTCACCTCAGAACCCGACCGGGGGCGTGCTGACGCAGGAGGACTTAACTGCGATCGCACAGCTGGCGAAGCAGCACGACTTCTACGTTTTAGCGGACGAGATTTACTCCCGCATGCTCTATGAAGCCGACCATCACAGCATTCTCGGTTTGCCGGAAATGCCTGAGCGAACGATCTTGCTGGAAGGATTTTCTAAAACCTACGCCATGACCGGCTGGCGGCTGGGCTATGCCGTTGCCCCCCTGGCCATCGCGCAAAAGCTAGAGCAGCTGATGATCAACTCCAACTCCTGCACTGCCTCATTTACGCAGATAGCCGGAATTGAGGCGCTGAGCGGGCCACAAACCTTTGTAGAGGAGATGGTCAGCGAGTTTCGGCGGCGGCGAGACGCAATTGTGGCTGGTCTAAACGCCATTGAGGGAATTTCCTGCCGCCTGCCCCAGGGCGCGTTTTACGCCTTTCCCAACGTCCAGGGATTGCCTTTAGGGGACCGGGAACTGGCTGACTACCTGCTCGAAAAAGCGGGTGTGGCTGTGCTGGCAGGCAGTTCCTTTGGTCAGTACGGGCAGGGCTATTTGCGGGTGTCTTACGCCAATTCTTTGGAGAATATTCAGGCCGCTCTGGAGCGAATAGCCCAGGCGGTGCAGCCGCTGCAAAAGGGCTAGGGCTGAACCCCTACCTGACAGTGAGCTAGCTGATTAGGTGCGATCGCACCCTGCTCAGTGATAAAAGCTGTGATCAGCTCTGCTGGGGTGACGTCGGCAGAGGGATTGTAGTATCTGGCTCCTTCGGGGGCGGTGATCATCTCGCCTACGCTGTAGATGGCTTCGGCGGGACCTTCGGAGAGGGTAACGTCCTGCCCCGACTCCAGGGCAAAGTCTACCGTTGAGAGGGGAGCCGCCACAAAAAAAGGAACGTTGTGGGCCTTAGCCGCCAGGGCCAGACTATAGGTGCCGATCTTGTTGATGGTGTCGCCATTGGCAGCAATTCGATCTGCCCCCACCAAAACGGCATGAATGAGGCCCTGCTGGATACAGTGGGCAGCCATGCTGTCGGTCACGATGGTGACCGGGATTTTTTCCTGAACACATTCCCAGGCGGTCAGCCGAGATCCCTGAAAGTTGGGTCGAGTTTCCCCGGCATATACCCCTGCTAGCCGGCCTTCGCGCCAGGCAGAGCGCACAACCCCCAAGGAAGTGCCGTAGCCGGAGGTGGCCAGGGCTCCGTGGTTACAGTGCGTGTATAGCGTTAGCTGGGCTGGGGTATCGGGCAGGGCAGCGACCCCATAATCGCCGATGGCGTGGCAGATGCGAAAGTCTTCAGCTTGAAGGGCTTGGGCAGCGGTGAGGAGATGCGATCGCACCTCCTCTACAGAGCCCTCTACCGTCTGGGCCTGCCGCAGCATGTTGACCACAGCCCAACGC
>JACVRP010000316.1 GCA_014534385.1 Cyanobacteria bacterium Co-bin13 | reverse complement strand
TTTTGTGGGGTCGGGCTGGGGGGGGGGGTTTGGGGGCGGGGGGTGGGGGGGGGCCCGGGGGCCTGGGGGGCAGAGGGGAGTGGAGGAGGGTTTGAGGAGGCAGGGAGCTCAAAGCTTGAACTCTCCGCGTCTCCGTGTCTCCCCCTCCCCGCGTCTCCTCTATCCTTCTGCCTGCCTTAAAAAGTAGAGGGCGGAGGAGCCTCAAGTTCCAGAGTAGGGGGAATGTATTGCTGGATGAGGTTGACTAGGCCGATGAGGGAAAGCAGCATGAGGGCGGAGTAGAGGTCGCCGCCCCAGCTTTCATGAAGCCAGTCGAAGGCGGCGGTGTTGCTGGTGCCGTGGAAGTAGCTGAGGAGGGTGTTGCGCAGGATGTTGCCGACGACGCTGATGGTGATGGTGCCAGCTAGAAAGAGGCCGGTTCTGAGGCGGGAGGTCCAGAGGCCGGTCCAGTGGAGCAGCATGAGGGCAACGTAGAGGCTGGTAAAGAGCATTTTTAGACCGGCGCAGTGGGGGGCGACTTCGACGGTCTGGCCGTTCACAAACAGATAGATGTTTTGGACGCTGACGTCTACGCCGACCTGCACCAGCAAAAACCCGGCGACGGAGGCGATGAAGTGCTGCAGCGGCAGCACGTAGGGTTCGATCAGGTAGGGCAGTTGGGTGGGGGTGGCTAGGGCAATCAGGGCCAGGGGAAAGGCCTGGAGCCGGAGCCCGGCAGTGCCTTTGAGGCAGAGGCACAGGCCCGCCAGCAGCAGAGGCAAGGAGAGGTTGACCCAGTCGGGCAGGCCGCTGGTGTAGAAGACAGCTGCGATTGCAACCAGCCCTACGCCTACTGCATGCCAGCGGTCGGGCAGCCCCGTCCAGGCTGAGCGCTGGCTCCAAGCCAGATACAGGGCGAAAGGAATGCCGATCAGCCCGTGGCTGAAGTACTCATGCTGAATGCTGATGGACTTGTTGAGCCAGCCGTCTACCCAGTGCCAAAGCAGGGGGCCATAGAGCAAGAGCAGCAGAGCTGCGATCGCGCTCTCTAGCGGCGCTTGCTTTAGAGTTCTAAGGAAACCTGATGAGATCGCCATACACGTGCATTAACCCGCCTTGGGGGACAAAGAGGCTTGCGTAACCTGGTCATAGAGAACGCTGACCACCCGCTCTATTTGAGCCGGGGTCAGGCCGGGGTACATGGGCAAAGACAGTATTTCCTGACTCAGCGCCTCTGCCTGGGGAAAGTCGCCCGCTCCGTAGCCCAAGTTTTGGAAGGCGGGCTGAAGATGGCAGGGCACTGGATAATGAATGCCGGTCTGAATGCCTGCGGCCTCGACCGCCATCTGTAGAGTAGTGCGTTCAACCGGGCAGTGGGGCGTCACGCGAATAACGTACAGGTGATAGACGTGGCCCGCGCCACTGTCATTACGGATTGGCACAATACCCTGCTTGGCCAGCGGCTTTAAATGGTGGTCGTAGTGCTGGGCCAGCTGGCTGCGAGCCTGATTCCACTGGGCTAGGTGGGGCAGCTTCAGGTGCAGCACCGCTGCCTGGAGCGTATCAAGGCGGCTGTTGGTGCCGGTAGGTTCGGTGTGGTAGTACTTGCGGGTGGCCCCGTAGTTTCGCAGCGACTTGACCGTCTGGGCTACAGCAGCCTGCTGCGTGACCAGCATGCCCCCATCGCCCAAAGCCCCTAGATTTTTGCTGGGGTAAAAGCTAAACGCGGCAGCGCTGCCCACCGACCCGGCCCGGTAGCCCTCCCGCTGAGCCAAATGCGCTTGGGCCGCATCTTCAAAGATCAGCAGGTCGTGGCGCTGAGCCAAGGACAGCAGCGCCTGAGGCGACACCATTTGACCATAGAGGTGCACTGGCACAATGGCGCGAGTCTGGGAAGTAATGGCTCGCTCTGCCGCCGCCAAATCCATCAAAGCCGTATCGCCCTGACAGTCCACCAGCACGGGGGTAGCACCCGCCCGTAAGACGCCAATCAGCGTAGCCACAAACGTGTTGGCAGGCAGCAGCACCTCATCTCCAGCGCCAATACCGCAGGCAGTCAGGCCAAATGCGATCGCATCCGTGCCGCAGCCCACCCCCACCGCCTGCTCCACTCCACAAGCTGCCGCAAACGCCGCCTCAAACGCCGCCACAGCTTCGCCTAAAATGAAATCGCCCCGCTGCAAAACCGCCGCCACAGCTTGGGCGATCTCAGCTTTGAGCGGCTCATGCTGCCAGGACAGATCAACAAACGGAACTTTTTCTAAGGACGGACTCGTCATTGCACTTTCAGAGAAACAATTGAGCGAACCAAACAAGCTCAGGCCCATACAGGCCCTCCATCCGCGTGACTTTGCCCTGCCGATCTATCAGAAACTGCCCTTCATTGAACACGGAAATTCATGAAATCTCTGTAAAACTTGGATGAGGGATTTCATCGATACCCCGTCCACCTCGAAACCTGAAGCTTTGCCCCAGGCAAAATTCCAGCTCTCGACCTGGACCAGGAACAGTCTCACAAACCCAGCTACAGAATGCCCCTTAACCCCTTTTTCCCTATCAAAAGCCCTGTTAACCCCCCGTAAAGATCTAAACCTATGGACTTCGAGACGGCCCGCCAGTTCCTGTTTCGCCAAACCATCCAGCCCCAGGAAGACCGCGAAGACAGCTTCTACAGCCGCCTGCGTCAAGGGCAGCCCCCCATTCCCGGTCAGGCTACCTCACTGCTGTTAGCGCTCAAAGTCCTCTACGAAGGTTTACACAACGAGCCCGCCCTAGACAAGGACATGGTGCAGGCCCTCTTTATCCTCTCCTACGAAAGCCGCCAGCTCTTTGAAGCCGGACAAAAGAGAGGCGTGATTTGGCCGCCCCTGCTGGACGATGACCTAAAGCGAATCGCGGCGGCAGCTAGGTCGATTATTACAGGGAGTTGGGGATAGGAGGGAGTGGATGGGTGGATGGGTGGTTGAGCAATGCTATGAAGCTTGAGCACAGAAGTTAACCCTATTTACCTCCTGCCCATCCACCCCCTACCCCTCCTCAGTCTGTTCGGCAAACCACACCTGACGGGGAATTGCGATCGCATTTTTCGTTTGGCTAAATTAGCACTCAGGAGCGGTGAGTGCTAGCAAGCACTAGCCCAACTGACAAAGGCTTAATGACGCAGGAAGCCTTTGCAGGGCTCCGCCTCCGGACTGTGCAACTCCTTTCTTTTCGTATAGGGGCTGCTTTGTTGCGGAGATAACTTTTTTAAGTCAATTCAGCGAATCTGCATTTGGAGGATAGTCATGGCAGCTGTCACCTTGAGTGTGTCAACTGTAAAACCGTTGAGCGATCGCATTCTGGTCAAAGTTAGCGAAGCCGAAGAAAAAACCGCTGGCGGCATTTTGCTGCCCGACACGGCCAAAGAAAAGCCCCAGGTGGGTGAGGTTGTGCAGGTTGGCCCCGGCAAGCGCAACGACGACGGCTCTTACCAGACCATCGAAGTCAAAGTCGGCGACAAGGTGCTCTACTCCAAGTACGCTGGCACCGACATCAAGCTGGGCACTGACGACTACGTTCTGCTGCGCGAGCAGGATATTTTGGCAGCGCTGGCTTAGGGGGAGGAGGGGGCAGCGGGCAGAAGGAAGGAGGAGACGCGGGGAGAGGGAGACGCGGAGACGCGGGGAGTTCAAGCTTTTCTGGTACCCAGGCTCTGCCTGGGGAACGAGAGCAGCCCTCCGTTTCCACCTTCCTCATCCGCTTCATCTCCTCTACCTCTCCGCGTCCCCGCGTCCCCGTGTCCCCGCGTCGTTCCCTCTAATTTCTACTGATTACTTTTCCTTGCATTTCAGTTAGGAGACTCTACACATCATGGCTAAGACGATTACCTACAACGAGGATGCCCGTCGCGCTCTAGAGCGGGGTTTTGACAAGCTGGCTGAAGCGGTTGCGGTTACCCTTGGGCCTAAGGGTCGCAACGTGGTGCTAGAGAAGAAATTTGGCGCGCCTCAAATCATTAACGACGGCGTCACTATCGCTAAAGAGATCGAGCTAGAGGACCACATCGAAAACACTGCCGTGTCTCTGCTGCGGCAGGCGGCGGCTAAGACTAATGACGCTGCGGGTGATGGCACCACCACCGCAACGGTGCTGGCCCACGCCATCGTGAAAGAAGGTCTGCGTAACGTAGCTGCTGGGGCGAATGCGATCACCCTGAAGCGGGGTATCGACAAGGCCACCGCATTCCTGGTTGAGAAAATTGCTGAGCAGGCCCGTCCGGTCGGCGACTCTAAGTCCATTGCTCAGGTCGGCTCTATCTCTGCCGGGAACGACGAAGAAGTGGGCCGCATGATCGCTGAGGCGATGGACAAGGTCGGTCGCGAAGGCGTCATCTCCCTAGAAGAAGGCAAGTCCATGACCACCGAACTGGAGGTCACTGAGGGAATGCGGTTTGACAAAGGCTACCTGTCGCCCTACTTCGTCACCGACACCGAGCGCATGGAAGCCGTGCTCGACGACCCCTACATCCTGATCACCGACAAGAAGATCACCCTGGTGCAAGATCTAGTGCCGGTGCTGGAGCAGGCCGCTCGATCTGGCAAGCCACTGATGATCCTCGCTGAAGACATCGAGAAAGAAGCCCTGGCCACCCTGGTGGTGAACCGCATGCGAGGTGTGCTGAACGTGGCTGCCGTGAAGGCTCCTGGCTTCGGCGACAGACGTAAGGCCATGCTGGAAGACATTGCCGTGCTGACCGGCGGCCAAGTGATCAGCGAAGACACTGGCCTGAAGCTAGAAAACGCCAAGCTGGAAATGCTGGGCCAGGCTCGCCGCATCACCATCACCAAAGACACCACCACCCTCGTAGCTGAGGGCAACGAAGCCCAGGTGAAGGCCCGCTGCGAGCAG
>JACVRP010000294.1 GCA_014534385.1 Cyanobacteria bacterium Co-bin13 | reverse complement strand
TAATGCGCTGCATGTTTTGGAGCAACGGCTGGCGCGCTGGCTGCTAGAAACCCAGGATCGAATTGGTTCAGACTATCTGCCGTTGACTCAGGAGTTTGTCGCTACCATGCTGGGCGTTCGTCGGGCTGGGGTAACGCAGGCAGCGCAAAAGCTGCAGGAGCGAAAGCTGATTCAATATCGGCGAGGTCAGGTCCAGATTCTCGACCAAGCTGGGCTAGAAGCTTCTGCCTGTGAATGTTTTAGGGCCGCTAAAACTGAATATGAACGCCTGCTAGGAGAATAAAGAGTCAGCAATTTTTGTCAGCGTCAGTGCAATACCGGGCTGTTTTCTCATGAGGTTTCACCCCTTATGCTGAGCCAAAAAAACGAATCGGGAGACAGACTCAACTGTTCTATTTTTGTTTTTGAGCCGGATGATATCGTTCGCCCTTTGCTCAAGTACAACCTGCAAACCTGGGGCTATCAGCTAATTGTGGCCATTGATGAGGCCGACATTGTCCAGCGACTTCGGGCAGGATACGATCGCTTTGACCTAATTTTGCTAAACCAGTGCGGCCAATCGATTGAGTGGCTGCTTGATCTCGGCAGACAGGTTCGCCAAAGCTTAGAGTTTGACGGTCAAACACCAATTCTCATCATTGCCGAAGGGTACGGAGCCGATCTCGAAGGCCAAGACGTCCAGGTGGGTGAAAACGAATACGTGACCTACTTAGAAGACGGGCAGCAGCTCAAGGTCATTCTGCAGCGCTTGTGCCTGGTTTTTGAGGCGGATTCTGCTGCATCAGCTCAGCAATGGCCCTAATTAACGCCTCTGGCTCAACCGGCTTAGAAAGATGCCGCTGAAAGCCTGCCGCCATAGCCTGCTGATGGTCAACTTCGCCAGCGTAGGCGGTCAGTGCGATCGCAGGAATTTGCCCGCCCTGTTCGGGCGGCAGCCGTCTGATCTGCCGCATCAGCGTATAGCCATCTTGGTGGGGCATACCAATATCGCTGAGCAAAATGTCTGGGCAAGATTGGGTTAATAGGTCTAGTGCTTCTGAGGCAGACCTGGCTGTGAGAATGTTGGCCCCGGCCTGCTGCAGCGAAAAAGCGGCGACCTCTAGCGCATCGGGTTCATCGTCTACGACCAGGATCTGGGTGTTTTGTAGGTTGAAGTTTCCGGCTACAGAGTGAATGCTCTGAAGGTGATGGCTTTGAGCGGGCGCAAGCGGCAGCTTGACGGTAAAGGTGGCTCCCTGCTCTTCGCCGGGGCTTTCGGCCCGCACTGTGCCCCCATGCGCCTCGACGATCTGACGGGTGATGGCCAGCCCCAGCCCCAGCCCGCCAAACTGGCGCGTGGTGGCGCTGTCTGCCTGACGAAAGTAGTCAAACACGTGGGGCAAAAAGTCGGCAGAGATGCCTTTGCCCGTATCGCTTACGGTAAGTTGAGCGAACTGATCAAGGGGCAGCGCTTCTTCGTGATGGGCTCCAGCTTTCTCTGCCTCGGCGCTGCGGCCCGTCACCCATGACAGCTTTACCTCAATTTGGCCTCCGGCTGGCGTGAATTTAACCGCATTAGACAGCAGGTTCCAGGCGGTTTGCTGCAGGCGAGTGGCATCTCCCAACACAGGCAAAATTGGCGCATCTAGGGTGGCTTCTAGGGCAATGGTTTTGCTTTGGGCGGCTAGCTGCACGGTTTCGATGGCCGACTGCACGACTTCTGTCAGGTTGACCGGGCTCACATCCAGGCTGAGCTTGCCGCGCAAAATGCGGGAGATATCGAGCAAGTCTTCCACCAGCTGGGCCTGCAGCTTGGCATTGCGCTCAATGGTGGCCCAGGCTTTGGTGGTTTTGGCGGCGTCTAAGTTGCCCTTTTGAATCAGCTTGACCCAGCCCAAAATGGGGTTGAGCGGCGATCGCAGCTCGTGCGACAGCACCGCCAAAAACTCATCTTTCATCCGGTTGACTTCCTGGGCCTGCTGGTAGAGCAGGGCGCTGTCTAGGGCCAGGGCGGCGCGGTGGCCCAACTCCTGCGCCAGGGTCAGGTCGGCCTGGGTGTAGTGGCGATCTGAGGTGGTAGCCAGGCAAACCGTTAACGCCCCCAGCTGCCGGGCATGGGCAATGAGGGGGACGGTGATTTGCGATCGCACCCCAGCCTGCCGCACAAACTGCACCAGGTCATCGCTCACCTCGTTCTCCTGCAGCCACGCCTCCGTCACTTGAGGGGCAAAGTGAGCCTGCCCGCTGGTCAAAACCTGTTCAATGGGGTGGCTGTCCCGACTTTGGGGCGGCACAGAGCGCTGCAGCTGATCAAACCAGGTCCACTTTCCCGGATCGCCGTGGTGCCAAGCTGCCCGCTCGACCTGGTGATTGGCATTGATAATATCGAAGAAGCAAAAGTCACCCAAAAATGGCACGGCCAAACGAGCAATGTTAAACAGCGTAGTTTTGTAGTCAATCGACCCTGCCAAAACGGCACTGGCTTCTAACAAAAACTGCTCTCGCTCCGCTGCCCGCTGCGACTCAGTCACATCTCGCAGAATTTTGACCAGGCCTTTCAGGTTGCCAGCTTCATCCTGTAGCCGCGTCATCAGGCCGCTAGCAAAGAAGCGGCTGCCATCTTTGCGCAGGTGCCAGCGTTCATCCTGTGCTCGCCCCTGGGTGAGCGCAGTCTGGATCTCCTCCTCAGCCTGGTCGCGCTCGTTGTCTTCTGGGGTAAAGATAACGCGGCTGTGATAGCCGATCGCCTCTGCTTCCTGGTAGCCGAGCAGCCGTTCCGCCCCAGAGTTCCAGCTGGTGATGATGCCATTTAGGTCAAGCGTAAAGATGGCATAGTCTTTAGCACTTTCAACAATCAGGCGAAAACGCGAGTCGCTCTCCTGGAGGGCAAGCTCTACCTGCTGGCGTTTGGCCTCGCTGCGCTTGCGCTGAGTAATGTCTCGAAAATAAATGCTAAAACCGACCTCACAGGGATAGGCATGGATTTCTAACCATAGCCTCAAAGATTCATCAAAGACCTCAAAGTGCCCTACAAACTCCTCTGCCACGGTGCGCTGATACACCTGTTCAATCACCGTACCGATGGCCCAGGGCGCTAGCGCCTGGCGCGTCTTGCCAACCATCTTCTCTGGCCGCAGTTTAGTTAACCGGGCAGCTTCCTGGTTGACGTAGGTAATTTGCCACTCGTAATCGACGCAGACAAAGGCATCGGTAATGCTTTCTAAAATGTCAACGGCTCGCTGCGCCGCTTCGTCTAAGGCTTGCCGGGTCTCTGCCGCTTCTTGACGGGCCGCCTGCTCTTGCTGCCAGGCCAGGTCAACAGACTGGCGTAAATGAATGCTTTGCAGCGCCGCCGCCGTAAAATCGGCCAGGCTGGTCAGCACCCGCACGTCTTCGGCATCAAACCGTCGCCCCTCGTCATGAGACACAATCCAGATGGCCCCTAAGGGCCCATCGGCACCCATCAACGGAATTACTAAGCTCTCAGTAATCCTCGGATGTATCTTCTGGAGATAAGTAAAATACCGGTCAGGATAGG
The DNA here is from genome assembly GCA_014534385.1 of Cyanobacteria bacterium Co-bin13. GTDB lineage: Bacteria > Cyanobacteriota > Cyanobacteriia > Phormidesmidales > Phormidesmidaceae > JACVSF01. The sequence goes on along the minus strand of JACVRP010000294.1, from coordinate 1,577 downwards.
TATAGAGCTGTGGCGTTTGGCAATCTAAGCAGGTGCCACAGGGGCTGAAGTGTCTGGGGGTTGTCTCCTGCCCGCTTGTTTCTAACGCACCGCAAAACGCCGCCCAGCGAAAGATCTCTTCTCCCTCTGGGGTGGTTTCTAGTAAGCTGACTCCAGCAGTTCCTGCCTGGCAGAGGTCTTTGGCGATTGTCACCAGAGTTTTGAGCATTGTTTGACATTGCTCTGCTAGCTGCCGTGTCAGAGTGTGGAGCGCTTGAATTTCAGCCTGTAAGTTAGGGGCTTTAGACGATCTAGTCGCCAACTCTGCCGTAATCAGAACGTCGTCTAGCCGTACAGGGGAAACCGCTTCAGACATCAGAGTTTGCCTTTAGCCCATATTGATTTAGGAGGTCTTGGCCGGGTTCGCCCAAGGTTTCTAGCAGATCTTCAATCAGCTTTAGTGCCATAGGAGAGGGCTCGCTGTGCCCCTTCTCCCAGCGATTGACAGTTTTAAAGGAAACTCCCAATTTAGCCGCAAACTTCTCCTGAGACAGGTTGAGATGCTGTCGGAGGCCTCTTACCAGATACGTAGTTTGCACGGAATTTGTGGTGGTCATCGCTAATGTGATCTCAAGGCATCACGTTAGGACATCTGGGATAACCCCACCCACACTCCTAAGGCTGAGTTTGAGGGCAGCTCTCCCTATACCTTGCTGTAGAGCAGCCCCGGCAGCAGGCCAATAGCAAATATGTTTCGTAGGATGGGCAAAGCAAAGCGTGCCCATCACGACATAGCGGCCAACTGCTGCGATTTGGTGCGTCATCGCAGCGCATAACGCACCAAACCCGACTGATTTAGCTTTGCTGGCTCAGCTGCCAGCGAACCAGGTAACGCAGCACCTCCCCTTGCGCCGGGGTAATCGTAATGCCCGCTTCAGGCACAACGATGGGCTGGCTCCACTGAAACTGCTCGGCGTAGGTGAGCGCATGGAGCTGCTGCACCGCCTGGTTTACACCATCGCGAGAGCCCACCAAAATATGGCGCAGCGGCTCCCGCCCCGGCACCCGCATGGGCGAACCGAGCACCACCGGCTGAGCCGCCTCGCTGTCAGCGGGCGACCCCAGATAGGGAAGATAAATCATTGGGAGGTTCCTCCAGGTATTGAGTGGGTAGGTAACCCCCCAAAAATTTGGCCGCCCCAGACATAACAAATCGGGGCGGCCAGCGGCGTGATCTACTAAGATCACCTCTAGCCTCCGCGACAGGTGCTTCTGTCTTCGGGGGTCAGGTGTCGGTTGTTGGTGGTAACAACTTCCGGCACCGCCAAATTTTTGGGAGAGACAAGCTGCACGCACACAGCTATAAGTACTGAAACTAGTGGATCTGACTCTAAGAGTCAAGCCTGAACTTCTCGGTTCCCCTGCCTTTCTATGTCCCTTTTCTTTGAAGCGCGATGCAAACGGGTCTGCACCAAAAGAGCTGTGATGGCTGTGATGGGCACGCTCTGCTTTGCCCATCCTACTAATCTGAATTAAGGCTGCAGCGGCTACATTGGGCGCAGGCCGCTGCGCCCCTACCAGAGGTCAATCCGTGGTAC
>JACVRP010000299.1 GCA_014534385.1 Cyanobacteria bacterium Co-bin13 | reverse complement strand
TGAAAAGTTCTGAAAAATTCAGGTTAGACTGAACAGTTAAGTCAGGGGTAGTCTGCAACGTCTTAGAACAATGGACTTTGACGACATTATTAGCCTGGTTAATCAGACCGTCATCGCCGCCAGAAAAAAGCCCCTAAGTGACGTGCAGCGGGTCGTCTTGAAGGGTTCCTGGGAAAATCAAACTTATACCGACATTGCTACTGAGGCAGTCGGCTATACCGAAGACTACCTGAAACGGGATGTAGGCCCTAAGCTGTGGCAGCTGTTGTCGGAGGTAACGGGGTACACCGTCAACAAGCGCAACATTCACAATGCCATGCTGGAGTGGGCCGCTCACCAGGCCCCTGAGCTGGAGGCTGATAACGGTCAAGAGCCTGGGCCACAGGCTATGGCTGAGCCATCTCCATCGCCAGCACCTTCTCGGCTTGCCCTGTGTCAGGCGCTGCGGATTGACGTTTCGGAGTTTTTTGGTAGGGAGGCAGAGCAGGCTCAGCTGAGTCAGTGGATGGCGGTTGAGGGGTGCCGCTTGGTGTTGCTGTGGGGCCTGCCTGACATGGGCAAGTCTTCCCTTGCCATCAAAGTGGCGGAGCAGATTCAGTCTGAGTTTGAGCGGTGTGCCTATCTGGAGCTGCACCCGGCGCTTTCTCCAGAGGCGTTTTTGAGCGAGCTGGTGGGCTGGCTGAGCGACGCTGCTCCCCCCCAGGGCAGCTGGGATGTGCAGATGGACTGGGTGATGGATCAGTTTGTGCAGCGACGCTGCCTGCTGATTGTGGACAATGGGGAAGTGCTCTTTGAGCCCAACCAGCTGGCGGGCACTTTTCGGCAAGACTGTCTGGCCTATCAAGACTTTTTGGAGCGGGTGGCCCGGTTTGTGCACCAGAGCTGTGTTTTTTGGATTAGCCGGGAGCGGCCCAAGGAATTTGCGGCGCTGCAGGGGCGACTAGTGCAGGCGTGGGAGTTGGGGGAGCTATCGGCTGCAGAAGCTAGAGACTTTCTCACGGCTCAGGGCTGGGCAGGGGCTGCGCCTGAGGCGTGGCAGACTCTGGTTGAGCGCTATAGCGGCAGTCCTCAGCTGCTCAAGAGCCTGACACCGCACCTGCAGGTGATTCATGGCGGCAATTTGTCTCGCTTTTTAGAAGATGAGGTCAGTCTGCCTGACCTGGAGCGGCGCAGCTTAATGGAGATTGTTAGCCGCCTTTCGCTGCCGGAGCGATCGCTACTCTACTGGCTGGCGCTGGCCCAGGAGCCGGTAGCGCTGCGAGAGCTGAGCAGCAGCATGGTGCAGCCGCCCACGGCTGATGGGGTGCAGTCGCTGCTGGGGCGGGCGCTCTGCCACCATGCCGGGGATGATCCGGTGGCGGGCACTCGGCTCGATCTCAATGCTGCCGTTCGCATTTTGGCGACGGAGCAGGCGGTGCAGGCCCTGGCGGCTGAGATCTTAGAGGGCCGCATTGAGCTTTTTCACCAGATGCCCCTGCTACGAGTTACGGCTCCTGAGACGGTGCAGGCACGTCAGCTAAAGTTGGTCATTCAGCCGCTGGCGCGAGCGCTGGAGCAGCGCTGTGCCTCTGAAACGGCTTTGTATGGGTGGGTGCAGAGCGTGCATCAGGCGTTGCGATCGCACTACCTCAACCAGCCCGGCTACGGCGCAGGCAACCTGATTCACCTGTGCCAGGCGCTCGACATCAGCCTGACCAGCTTTGATTTTTCTAGCCTCTGCATTTGGCAGGCCAACCTGCAGCAGATCAGCCTGCAGGGAGCCAACCTGAGTCAGGTGCGCTTTCAAGATACGGTCTTTGCCACGGCCCTGGGCCGAGATCTGGTGGTGAGCTTTAGCCAGGATGGGCAAAACTTAGCAGTGGGCGACCACGAGGGCTGCCTGCTGCACTGGGAAATTCAGCGGGGCCGGCTGCTGCGGTTTGTCGAAGACAACAACGCTAAGTCCATTCGTTCTCTAGCCTTTAGCCCCCAGGGCGATCTGCTAGCCGTGGGCAGCGCCGACGGCACCCTTCAGCTCTGGCGGCTGGGCACCCCCTACGAATCAGATCTGCTCTATAGCCATCAGGCCCCGGTGCAGGCCCTAGCCTTTAACCGAGAGGGCGACCTGCTGGCAACGGGCGATGAGGCAGGCTGCCTCTACCTCTGGGAACTGTCCTCGGGGCTGCCCCGGCTCACGCTGGCCCAGGGAGGTGAGCCGGTGCGCTGCCTGCAGTTTAATGCCGAGGGCACTCGGCTGATCAGCGGTGGCGAGAGCCAGGACGTTTCTCTGTGGGATGTGGAGACGGGCGACCTGATCTGGCAATTTCAGGTGCAGGCGACGGCTTGGGTACGGACAGTGGGGTTTATGCCCATTCCTGCCGGACTGAGCGCAGCTGCCGGAGCAGAAATGGCCTTTGCTGCAGGCTACGACGAGACCTGCCTCTACATCTGGGACGTGGAGAAGGGGCAGCCAATTCGAGTCGTACCAATGGCGATGGGCACCCTGCCTGCAATTGCCGTCAGCAGCGATGGCCGCTTTTTGGCCTGCAGCCGCCCCGATCGCACAGTGATTATTTGGGACATCATCAGCCGTCGCTACCATCACCAGCTGTCTAGCTTTGATCTCCCTGTGTGGTCTCTGGCGTTTAGCCCAGACAGTCATCTGCTGGTTACGGCTAGCGACTACACGGTCAAGGTCTGGGATGTGGCAACGGGCATCTGCCTGCGAAGCCTGGGCAGTCAGCGCTATTCACTCAAATGTCTGGCCTTTGATGGCGAAAGCACTCGGCTGATCACTGGGCACGACGATACGCTGCTGCGCACCTGGCAGGTCAATACTGCCGGAGCCTTTTCTCGCCGACCTCGCAGCCTGAGAGGGCACAGCGCTGCAATTCGCTCGGTGGCGGCCAGTCCTCAGGGCAATTGGCTGGCCAGCAGCAGCGAAGATCGCACAATTCGTCTCTGGCAAACGGGCGGACAGGGAGAACTTGTCTCGCCTAGAAGCGACGGGCTGCGAGGGCCGGTTCTGGCTCATCGCCTGCTTACCGATGATTTGGTCTCACCCGCGACGGTCATGGTCTTCAGCAGCGATGGTCGCTGGCTGGCCAGTGGCGGCGAAGATGCCTTGGTACGGCTGTGGTCCCTCGACTTGCCCCAGCCCCACGACCTGCGCCTGGAGGGGCACACTGGGCCGATTACAGCGTTAGCCTTTACCGACGACGGCCATGTCATCAGCGGCAGTCGCGATCGCACCCTGCGGCTTTGGCAGCTCACCGATGGCCGCTGCCTACAAACCTTAAAGGGCCATCAGCGCCAGGTCCACGGCCTCAGCCTCAGCCCCGATGGCCACCTTCTCAGCGTCAGCCACGACGGTACAGCCCGCTGGTGGCACCTAGCCAGCGGTGAGTGTCGGGGCATCTGGCAGCACCCCCAGCATTTTTGGCTGCATGGCTGCATGGTCGATCGGCAGGGGCAGCTAGTTGCGATCGCTAGTAGCGACACCCTCACTCTGGAGCTGTGGTCAGTCACGGACAACCAGAAACTTCAGGAGTTTAGCGGCCATACCCATGAAATCTGGCAGGTCTGCGTTAGCCCTGATCGCCGCTACCTAGCCACCGCCAGCCAGGACGAGGAAATCCGGATCTGGCGGCTGGATCTGGGCACCTGTGAGCAGGTGCTGCGGCCCGACCGCCCCTACGAAGGCGTTAATATTCGCGGAGCCAAAGGCCTGACCGAACCAGAGGAACAAATGCTGCGCTCTCTAGGGGCACTCGTAAGCTATTGATGCGGCAGAGAGATGAAAGAACTCGGTTTCTTTAAGGAGTTGGGTCTGACCACAGTTCTAGTGTCAACCTAAGACTTCAATTTTCTATAGCAAAACTCTCAAAAAGTACATCTTTGGACTCGCTAAAGATCTCTCTAAAGAGGCAATATTATCTGTCTTTACATTAGCTGTAATTCTGGACACATTAGAGCGTTCTCTTTAAAAGTAAAACACTCTTAAGCGTTAACCAATAGTTGCCAACCAGTGAGTAGAGTTTGTCCTACTCACTGGCACTAATTCGCTACATGTAGACCCTGCACCTCTACTTAAAAAATGGCATGTCTAGCTCATACACCATTGGGTTTGTTCTGTTTTTAATAGCCGCTCTTTTTTTGACCAAAAAAGTATTTTCTGTGCAGCTTCATCCAGGGCATCAAAAAAGCTTTACCGTCAAATTTCTGATGGTTGCCCTTAGCGCTGCGATCGCATGGCTGCTGGCCTCCAGTGCGCTAGTAGCCCTGGCTCAGGAAGCGGCGACAGAAGAAGTTACTTACGACTTTCAAGATGTCTTTTATGCTTTTGTCATCCTGGGTCTTTTGATCCTGGTGGGCCGGTTCATTCGCCAAAAAATCAGGCTGCTGCAGAGGCTGTACATCCCCAGCTCAATTGTGGCCGGTATCGTGGCGCTGCTCTTGGGGGGAGATGCGCTGGGTGCGATCGCAACCTCCCTTATGGGTGAAGAGACCGTCTTAGCAAACGGGCTGTTTCCTGCCCCCATTCAGGAAGTTTGGGCTGCTTCTCCCAGCGTATTTATCAACGTGGTGTTTGCGGCGCTGTTTTTAGGTCAGCCCATTCCCAGCCCACAGCGGATCTGGCAACAGGCGGCCCCTCAGGTCGTGCTGGGGCAGGTGATGGCCTGGGGCCAGTATGTGATTGGCCTGTTGGTTGCCCTCCTGATCTTGGTTCCTTTTTTTGACATGAGCCCTATTTCGGGTGCGCTGATTGAGATGTCTTTTGAAGGTGGACACGGAACAGCAGCCGGCATGGCCCAAACGCTCACTGACTTGGGCTTTGAAGAAGGCGGCGACATGGCGCTGGGGCTGGCCACGGTGGGAATTGTCACCGCCATTATTGCCGGTACAGCTCTGGCAGACTGGGCCCGAAAAAAGGGGCACGTCCAGGCTACGGGCAGTGACGATCTTGCATCTGGGCAAACCATGAATGCTTCAGGCTCAGAGGTGCAGCTAGAGGAGGGCCAGATCTCTACCGAAGATTATCAGTACCGGCCCGACGGTAGCTGGCGCGAGCTGCTAGTCGACCCGCTCAGCCTGCATT
>JACVRP010000364.1 GCA_014534385.1 Cyanobacteria bacterium Co-bin13 | reverse complement strand
TGCCAGAGCAGCCGCCCCGGCCAATCGATCCCGACAAGCCCAGCCGCTGGCGCATTCGCGGCTAAAGCTGGATACGGCAAAACTAGTCCAGAGACAGAACGAGGCCCTAAGCTCAGCTGCATTGTCCATTAGAACACTTCCCAGCGACAGTTTAGCTGACCGTCTTCACCCACAACCCAGTTGGCAAATAGACGCTGCGTCCGAGCCAACTGGGGCAGGCCGCTGCCTCCCGGTTCGATGATTCTGGGGTCGGGCCGGTTTTGCGCGGTGCGGGGGTTGCTTCTCATGGATAAAGACTCCTTGTGTCAGTAGTGAATTTAACAGCCTAAGTTGGGGGGACTGTTCTTGATAGAAACAGTTTAGTGGCGGCCTCTTTCCTAACCAGTTGCGTGTTTAGCGTCAGGGGAGATGCTGATCTGCATCACATAGATCTGCAACCCATAGAAGGGGAATCGCTCAGGGAACTGGACTGGGCGTGGTGTAGACTGCCCCTTTGACAGACTTAAACCCCCCTCCTGATTTGAGAATCTGACCCCTTCAACGGGTTTTCCTGTGGCATCCTGAAAGCAGCTTGTAGGAGAGTTTATGGCTGCAATCGGGGAAGACAGGCGCAAGGTGGTGGTAGTGGGAGCGGGCTGGGCTGGGCTAGGAGCTACCTACCACTTGGCCAAACAGGGCTATGAGGTGACCCTGCTAGAAGCAGGCCCCTACCCGGGCGGGCTAGTGGCTGGGTGGCAAACCGCCGGAGGCCGTTCTGTAGAAGCGGGCATTCATGGATTTTGGTATCCCTACCGCAACATCTTTTCTCTCACTGACGAACTGAAGATTCAGCCCTTTACCCCCTGGACCCAGTCTTCCCAGTACTCGCCCCACGGCCTGGAAGTAGAGTCGCCGCTGTTTCAGGCGATGCCCTACCTGCCCAGCCCCTTGGGAACCTTCCTTTACACTCGTTTTCAGCGGCTGCCCCTGGTAGATCGGCTCTCGGCCCTGCCTCTGCTCTACGCCGTCGTCGATTTCGACAACTCCCCCGAAGCCTGGCAGCGCTACGACGCCATCACTGCGCGGGAGCTGTTCAAGCAGTATGGCGTGTCGGCCCGGCTCTACAAAGAGTCCTTTGAGCCGATGCTGCTAGTGGGCCTGTTTGCCCCAGGGGAGCAGTGCTCTGCCGCCGCCGCCTTGGGCATGCTCTACTACTTCATCCTGGCCCACCAGCCTGACTTTGACGTGCGCTGGTGCCGGGGCACAGTGGGTGAGCAAATTTTTCGTCCCTGGGTGCAGCAGATTGAGCAGGCCGGAGGTCGCATTCTGGCTAACCACCGCGTTACTAACGTGGTCGAGGGCGCAGAAAACCAGATTACGGCAGTGGTCTGCGGCGACGAAACCTTCGAGGCAGACGCGGTGATCTTTGCCGTAGGCATTGCCGGCATGCAAAAGATTGCCGCTAGCAGTCCGGCCTTGCGCCGCCGCTCAGAATTCCGCAATCTGAGCAACTTGGGCGCGGTGGATGTACTGGCCACTCGGCTCTGGTTTGACCGTAAGGTTCACATCACCCATCCCTCCAACGCCTGCTTTGGCTTTCATCCCACCACCGGCTGGACCTTCTTTGATCTCAATGCCCTCCATGACGAGTACCGGGATGAACCGGGTTCGGTGATTGAGGTGGACTTCTACCATGCCAATCAGCTGCTCAACCTGGATGATGAGGAATTGATCCCCCTGGTGCAGCGGGATCTGGCTGGCTGCATTCCAGCATTTCGTCAGGCTCAGGTGGTAGATGCAGGTGTGGTGCGGTTGCCTCGGGCCGTGAGCCATTTTGCCCCAGGCAGCTACCGCTATCTGCTGCCAGGGACCACGCCCTTTAAGAACGTCTTTATGAGCGGCGACTGGATTGATACGCGCCACGGTTCCTGGTCGCAGGAAAAAGCTTATGTCACAGGTCTAGAGGCGGCGAACCAAGTCATTACGACACTGGGACTGGGGCAGCCAGCCTCCATTTTGCCGATCATTCCCGATGAACCGCACATTCAGCTGGCCCGAGGTGTAAATCGGGGAGTGCGATCGCTCCTTGAGCAGAGCCTACCCGCTTTCTGGCTACCCTAAGGCGTTACGGCTTTTCTGGAAATCTGAAAGCAGCATTACTGAGGATCAAGAGCTATCAGGGAATGTAACGAAGTCAGAACTATTGTTTCAGGCTCGCAATTCTGTAGCCGTTGATACAGTTTAGCTTGCTATTGTAGAAGGGTAAGGGAACAGAGACATCCAAAACTGCCGGAGGAACCGATATGTCTGTTAATGACCAAGCGCGCGCCCTGATGATGCGTCACCACCAAATGGTCAAGAACCGTCAGCAGTCGATGCTGACCCGTTCTAACGTCGAAATCGGTATGCCCGGAGATCTTGAGCACTGGAGCCACATTCAAGGTAAGCCCAGCGCCGACGCCAGCCGCTCCTACGATCGCAGCGGATCTGCCCTGAGCTAAAGCGCTCCTCTCTACAGGCTTGTCGTTAACGAGTAGCCTCGCTGACGATAAAACAACCGCCCAGGCCATTAACTTGGCCTGGGCGGTCAGGCGTTTTAGGAACCTTTTCCCCTAGGCTCTGCCTGAGTTGAAGACGCCACAGCGCCATTGAACAAAATTACGTAGGTGCCCTGAGGAATCAGCCGCCGCAGCACGCGCATGTGGGCGTCGGCATCATTGCGCCGCCGAAACCGAGCGATGGTGATGCGCTGCATCTGAGGCAGCAACCGCACAATGCACCAGGGCGAGAGAGCCTCGCGGTAGGGGGTGAAGCTGCCAGGCAGTTTGTCAGAAACCGGCTTTGGACAGGCTAAAAGGTCAGCCGCCGAGGGTGGCTGTTGGGCTGGTATCATGAATGCACCTCCCGTTTAGGGATATAGGATGCAGTCGCTCCGAAGTTTTCCAGGCTCCCGGAGCGACCGCTTTTGAAAAACAAATTAGGTGGTTTTTCACCCTAGCACTATTAAAGGGTGGTTTTTCACCCCTGTCAATAGGCACATGGGACGCGCAGGACGAGTCAGGCTAAAAATCCGAGAACTTGCAGAAGAGCGAGGGATCACGATCAAGGAAATTGCTGATCGTGCAGGGGTTAATTACAATACCGTCAAGAGCTATGCGCGGCTTTCAGCAGTAAATACTGCTGACTTATCAACGCTCTACAAAATTGCCAAGGCTTTTGATATTGCGATCGAAGACCTGATCGAACTTATTGAAGAATAAGGCAACCGTAAATCGACCACTGTAGTGGTGCGTCCAGCTCAAAACTGTAGGCAAATATAATTTTTGTAGGATGGGCAAAGCAGAGCGTGCCCATCACAGCACAGGCCTTAGAAGATGGGCACGGGTTATCGCCCTTTGCCCATCCTACAAATCGCCACAAATTGCTTTTACTGGTGCGTCCAGCCTAAAACTGTAGGCAAATATAATTTTTGTAGGATGGGCAAAGCAGAGCGTGCCCATCACAGCACGGGCTTTAGAAGATGGGTACGGGCTATCGCCAAAAGATGGGCACGGGCTATCGCCCTTTGCCCATCCTACAAATTGCTGAAGGATTCTTACCTTTCCTTGAGCCTTACCGCGCCTCAGCCAGCACTGCCGGATTGGAAATATCAGACTGATCCGCTGCGCTCAGCAGTTCACCAGTCAGGCTAAAGGGGCGCACTTCAGTAATTCTGACTTTAGCAAATCGGCCCTTTAGCTCAGCCGAGTTGCCCTTAAAGAACGTCAGGCGGTTGCCTCGCGTGCGGCCCATCACCTGGGTGGGGTCTTTGGGGTTGGCATCTTCTACCAGCACTTCTTCAATGCGTCCGGCGTAGCGCTGGGATCGTTCTGCGGCTTTAATCGAAACCAGGTGGTTGAGCTGCTGCAGCCGATCTGCTTTAGTAACTTCGTCGAGCTGATTGTCCCACAGGGCTGCGGGCGTGCCGGGGCGCGGAGAGTAGGCAGCCGTGTTGAGTTGGTCAAAGCCAATATCTTCTACCAGCTTCATCGTGTTTTGGAACTGCGCCTCGGTTTCGCCAGGGAAGCCGACAATGGCATCGGCACTAATGGCCGCATCTGGCATGTACTCGCGAATGGTGTGGATGATGCGGCGATACTTTTCGTGGGTGTAGCCCCGCGCCATGGCTTTAAGCAGATCGTTGTCGCCCGACTGGAAGGGAATGTGGAAGTGCTCGCACACTTTCGGCAGTT
>JACVRP010000517.1 GCA_014534385.1 Cyanobacteria bacterium Co-bin13 | reverse complement strand
CTGTACGGGCAGGGGAATGTAGTAAAAAACGTCATTCCAAAGCTGTTGGCCGTGGAGCAGCAGGTAAAAGGTCAAAACCAGGGTCAGCATCACATTCAGTAAGCTGCTGATGGCATTCACCAAGGTACCGACAACGGCTCCAGCGGCAACCTGCAGCTGTACGGCGACTTCATTTTCGAGCTGCCGAATCCATTGGTCTAAATTGACGGGCAAGCGCCGTGCTGTTGCCCACGACTGCAGCGCATTGAGCTGGTCAGTCCCCGACGTGACCCAGTCTGGCAGTCGGTTGCCCAACTCAGTAATCTGCTCAATCACAACTGGAATCAGCGTGATTCCCAAAAAGGCCAGCAGCAGCCCAAAAAAGAGCAGCACCAGCAGCACCGCTTGGGGACGGCGCAGCCCAGAGCGCTGCAGCCAAACGACTGGGTATTCCAGTACAAAGGCCAGCAGGGTAGCGACGACCAGAATAGTAATAATGGTGCGAAAGTAGCCGAACAGCAGCAATAGCACCCAGCCATTTAAAGCGACCAAAGGCAGGGCAAATCCCAAGAGGCCGAAGCGGAGCAGACGAACCTTCCAACGCATGGCTAGCAGAAAACAGGTCTTGTTCCATTGTCCAGATAATCAGCTATCCTACCGAGCCATTTCCGTTAAAACTTTGTATCCTAATAGTTAGCACACGAAGTATTACCCTCCACTACTATGTCTGCTGATTCACGTCCGGCTGTTCTAGGCCCCTCGCTGCACTGGAAGGAAGTACGGGCACCTCATGGTTTGGGGTATCGACTGCGGCTGATGGCCCAGCTCATGTCTCGCCTTTTTCAGGAAAAGCTAGATCCCTACGGGCTGACGCCGTTTCACTGGGTCGTACTGTGCTGCCTGTGGGAGCAAGACGGACAGGCGACCTCTGAAATTGGAGAGAAGCTACAGCAGGTTGGCGGCACCATGACCGGCGTGATTGACCGCATGGAAGAACGGCAGTTGGTGCGCCGCCAGCGCGACCCTCAAGACCGCAGAATTTGGCGCATTTGGTTGACCCAGACGGGCCGAGATATGGAGGCTATTCTTCCTCCCATTGCCCAGGAGGTTCGAGAAATCGCCTTTCAAGGCACGACTGAAGCTGAGCAGCGCTTGGTTTCAGATGTGGTAGACCGCATGATCACAAACTTAAGCCGTTAGCCTTTCCCCGTCTTAGCCACATAAAGACCTTAGTCGCAAATAGTACGCATCCTAAGTAATTGAGATTTCTCCTTTTGAATTGAACTATGGACACTCAAAAATCTGCTACAGACTACAGTCAGAACGGTCACTCCACTGCCCCAGAGCAAATGCCGCCTGTAGAGGAGCTTCCTACCGCATCATCGGACTCGCTCCAGGTTGATTCTGCCGATGTGCCAGTTGCGATCGCAACTCCCCCCAAACGACTGCCCCTGCCCCTACTGGGTCTAGCCACCGTGGGGCTAGTCATTGGCGGCGTATGGGGACTCCGCTGGTGGAGCTACGCCTCTACCCATGAGACCACCGATAATGCTCAGGTGCAGGGTCACGTCTATCAGGTCAGCAGCCGCATTCCTGGCACCGTGCAGCAGATAGCCGTAGACGACAACCAGCGGGTCACCCCTGGCGAGCTTCTGGTGCAGCTCGACCCCCACGACTATGAAGTGGCGGTGCAGCAGGCTCAGGCGGCTTTGGCAGCTGCTCAGAAACAGGCCCAGGCAGCGCAGTCTAGCATTGTGCAGGCTGGGGCTACTACCCAGGCCCAGACGACCAGTGCCCAGGGAGCGATTTCGGGGGCCGCCGCCGCCATAGCCAATGCTCAAGCTTCCTTAGAATCAGCCCGCTCAGGGGTGCCCGTAGCTCAGGCGGAGCTGGCTAAGGCCCAGGCCACCCTGCAAAAAACCGACGCTGACTATCAGAGATATCAGGCACTCTACGAGCAGGGAGCTATTTCTGCCCAGGAGCGAGATGCTGCCAAACAAGCCTACCAGGTTGCCCACGCCCAGCACCTTGAAGCTCAAGAGGGCGTGGGGCAGGCTCAGGCCCACGTAGCCCAGGCTCAGGAAGGTGTGGCCCAGGCTCAGGCCCAGCTGCAGAGCAGTCGGGGTAGCCTGCAGCAGGCCCAGGCGACGGGAGTGCAGACGGCGGTTAACCAGAGCCAGTTTGAGGCAGCGGTGGCGCAGATTGACCAGGCCAAGGCCAGCTTAGAGCAGGCCCAGCTGCAGCTCAGCTACACTGCGATTCAGGCTCCCGCTGCGGGCATTGTCGGGCACAAGACGGTAGAAGCAGGGCAGCAGATCCAGGCCGGGCAGCCGCTGATGGCGGTAGTGGGCGATGACTTTTGGATAGAGGCCAACTTTAAGGAAACCCAAGTCGCCCACATGCGGCCAGGGGAGCCAGTAGAAATTGAGGTAGACGCCCTGCCTGACCATCCCTTTACGGGTAGTGTGGTGAGCCTGTCCCCGGCGGCGGGGGCTCAGTTTGCGCTGCTGCCGCCCGACAACGCAACGGGCAATTTCACCAAGGTGGTGCAGCGAATTCCGGTGAAGATTGCTTTGGATCCAGCGAGTGTGGCCGGGTTTGAGGGCTGGCTTGCGCCTGGACTGTCGGCAACGGTGAGTGTGGATACGTCTGCAGCCAAGTAGGGCAGTTGGTATCTTGCGCGCTTGTTTGAGCGGCCCTTTATTTTTTAGGTCAAGATCAATGACTTCATCTTCTAAGGCCCGATCGGGGCCGACTTCTGGTGAGCGGCTG
>JACVRP010000305.1 GCA_014534385.1 Cyanobacteria bacterium Co-bin13 | reverse complement strand
TTGTTTTCACGCGCGGTGATAACCTCTTCTGGGTTCTGGGGTTGTGGGGGGTATGGGTTAATCCGGGGGCGGGGGGAGGGGTGGGGGGGGAGAGGAAGGGACGCAGGGACAGGGGGACGCAGGGACATCTTCCCCTCCCCGCGTCTCCGCGTCTCCCCCTCTCCGCGTCGCCTTCTTCTAAGGCGTAGACGACAAAACCCCCTCAGAATCCTCCTCGGCAGGCAAAGGAATCTGGCTGGCCGGAGCCATCGCGGGGGCGGAAAAACTGCTGTAGGGGGTGCCGTTGAGCTGAAGCTGGAGCAGGTCGGGGCGGGAGTAATGGCCGACCGAGTCCATCATGCGTTTGCGTTTGGTGATCAGGCTGAAGTCGAGATCTGCGATCGCAATCCCCTCTCCCTCCCGAATCGGCTCACAGAGATGGACGCCTTCCGGGCTAATGATGGCGGTGTAGCAGCCGCCGGAGAGAACGCCCTGAAGCTTGGCGTCGGGGGTGATTTGGGCCTTTTGCTCGGGGGTGAGCCAGCCGGTGGCGTTGACCACGAAGCAGCCAGACTCTAGGGCGTGGTGGCGTAGGGTGACTTCGGTCTGCTCGGAGAAGATGGGGCCGACCATCGAGCCGGGAAACTGGGCGCAGTGAATTTGCTCGTGCTGGGCCATCAGGCTGTATCGGGCCAGCGGATTGTAGTGCTCCCAGCAGGCGAGAGCCCCGAGGCGACCCACGGCGGTGTGGCTCACGGTCAGTCCAGCGCCGTCGCCCTGACCCCAAACCATGCGCTCGTGGTAGGTCGGCGTAATCTTGCGCCGTTTCAGCAGCAGGGTGCCGTCAGCATCGAAAATGAGCTGGGCGTTATAAATAGAGCCTTGGTCACGTTCATTTACGCCCAAAACAACGACTACACCGTGATTGCGAGCAGCGGCGCTGACGGCCTCTGGCACCGGGCCTGGCACTTCTACGGCTTCCTCGTACAGCTTCATGTGCTCCTTGCCCATCAAGACGGGGGGCAGCACGAAGGAAAAGTAGGGATAGTAAGGTACAAAGGTCTCGGGGAAGACAACAAGTTGAGCACCTTGGGCAGCGGCAGATGCGATCGCATCTAGCACCTTTTCAACCGTTCCTTCCCGGCTGTGCAGTACAGGCGATATCTGCACAGCTGCCGCCCGAACAACGCGGGAATCATCCACGGTAATGAACCAGAATTCGACAGAGAAAACGTTACGGTCAGAAGCCCAGCAATAGGATTCTAAGTCTTTTAAGAAATGACTTTTGACCCTCCCCATTCCCCTTAGAAAAGGGGGATAGGTTAGGGCAGCTTACTTCACAGGCTAAGGAATCCTAGGGCCAGAAGTTGACTGCTATGGACAAATAAATTGACAGGTGAAGGGACATCAGGGAAACACACAACCAACACACTTTAGAAAGCCTTTATCCGCAGTTGACTGCGTTACAGCGTCCAGGTATCAAGAATAAATGCGCCTTCCTTACGGTGCATTAGCACCAGATCCAGCACATCTAGGGGGCTAATTGGCCGAATGCCGGGCATTAAGGAAGGCTCTCCGTGACCATATAGCGCCTGCAGGGCAAAGCGACAGGCATAGACTTTGCCGCCCTCTTCCATAATTTTCATCAGCTGGTTGTTCATGTTCTGGTGGCCAGGAAACGCTTCGTCACCCAACTTTGGAAAACCCCGCTGAACACCCAGCGTAACCCCAGGGCCGTACAGCAGCACAGAGGTCTCAAATCCCTTGCGAATCAGGCGAGTTGCCTGCAGCAGGTTGACTAAGCCAATCGACCCTTCAAAGGCAACCGTGTGAAAGGTAACTAGGGCTTTTTCACCCGGATCTGCTTTGACATCAGGAAAGACTTTTTCTTCGTAATCAACAAAGAAATCACCAGACTTATGGGCAGGCGTTGTTACTTCAGGCATGAACCAAATCCTCAAAAATAATTTCGCGGCAAGCGCTGTTGTGGCGTCAATTAATCAGCACCTTAAGCGGGTTAAAAAATAGCCCCTGTATCAGCCGTAACAAAAAAATAAGGTCTGCCCCAATCGATAGGGGTAGGGACTCAAAGACCTAATAAAATTTAGAGAAGACAGATTAGACCTGTCGAAAGTGATAGGTTAGCCAGCACCCCCGTCGCAACCTCCCCTAGCTAAAGTTTGGTTTGCTCCCTATTGCTATAACTAGACCTGAAAAAACCGTAGTCATCGCTACAGGAATCGCCGGTTCTAGCCTCTAAGTTGCTGTTATCGAAACCGCAACTCCCCAGGCAAATACGCTATGGAAAATCACTACCCTGCTCTCGTTGTAGGTGGAGGACAGGCTGGTCTGTCCATGAGCTACTGCCTCAAGGAAAAAGGCATTGCTCACCTAGTCTTTGAAAAGGAAAGGATCGGTCATTCCTGGCGCTCAAAACGGTGGGACTCATTTTGTTTGGTCACTCCCAACTGGCAATGCACGCTGCCAGGATTTTCCTACCCGGGCAGTGACCCCAACGGCTTCATGCCGCGAAACGAAATCGTAAATTATATAGAGGCTTATGCAGCCTCTTTTGAGCCTCCCGTGAAGGAGGGAGTTGAGGTGCTTCGGGTCCGCCGAAATAGACTAGGGATTTTTGAGGTGACAACTTCCATTGGCGATTTCACGGCTGATCAGGTGGTGATTGCGACTGGTGGATACCACCTGCCCAAAATTCCTAAAATAGCGGAGCGGCTGCCCGAAGACGTGGTGCAGCTCCACTCCTCGGAGTACCGCAACCCCCAGTCGTTGCTAGATAAAGCGGTGCTGGTAGTGGGCACCGGACAGTCGGGCTGCCAGATTGCAGAAGACCTGCATCTAGCGGGCAAGCAGGTGTATTTGTGTGTGGGTGGCGCGCCCCGCTCTCCCAGGCGCTACCGGGGTAAAGATGTGGTGGATTGGCTCGATCAGATGGGCTACTACGACCTGCCCATTGATGAGCACCCTCAGCGAGAAAACATTCGCCATCGCACCAATCACTACGTTACAGGCCGAGGCGGCGGGCGCGAAATTGACCTGCGCCAGTTTGCCCTAGAGGGCATGCAGCTCCACGGCAGGCTAAAAAATATCCAGGATAATCGGCTGGAGTTTCACGGCGATCTCACGCAGAACTTAGATCAGGCCGACGCGGTAGCTGAAAGCATCAAGAAAACAATTGATGCCTTTATTGAGAAGAACCAGATTGAAGCGCCCAGTGATCCCCCTTTTCGTCCGGTGTGGAAACCCCAGGAAGAGAGGTTAACCCTCGACTATCGCGCGGCCAACATTGGCACCGTAATCTGGTCCATTGGCTATGAGACTAATTTCCGCTGGGTTGAAATTCCGGTGTTTGACGGCAAGGGCTATCCTGGCCACGATCGCGGTATTACCCCGGTTAAAGGGCTATATTTCCTGGGGCTACCCTGGCTCTACACTTGGGGCTCGGGCCGGTTTTCGGGAGTTGCCCGCGATGCCCGCTACCTGGCCGATCGGGGTGCGGCCCGCCAGCGGGTTAAGGCAGCCCCCCGTACCCATACGCTCGATGAAGTGGCGCTGCTCAATGAAGTTGTCATTGGCTCCTAACCGATCTTTAAATCCAGCCGCGAATCGCTGCCTGATAGACTGCCTGGTAGCGATTTTTGGCACTGAGCTTGGTTGAGCTGTTGTTGATATGGAACTTGACGGTGCTTTCGCTGATGTGAAGTTCGCGGGCGATGTCGCGATCGCGCATTCCCTGGGCCAGTAGCTTAATGATCTCCTGCTCCCGCTCCGACAGCCGTTGACCGCTATCCGCCTCCTCAAGGGACAAGCTAGAGACTGTTTGAGAAGCCTGCTCAGTCGGTAGGGGGTTAAAGACCGTGGGCGGCAGGTTTGCGTAGGGGAGCTTGAGCAAACACTGAAGCGCTCGCCGCTGTGTTCCTGCCTGGAAATTGAGGGTGCCGCCTAAGCAGGTCACCATCCACTGAATCTCCAGAAATTGGGCAGGGGTGGCGGCAAGGGCTGTTGGCCCTTCGTCTGCAGTCGCTTCGACTGTGGGTACTACGGCTACCAGCGCTTCCAGGGTAACTGCCTGATCGCCGTAGGTGAGGCGACAGTAGTTGCAGCCAAGCTGGTTTAAGGTCTCTGCCGTTCTCAAAAAGACGTGGACGGCGCAGGCAGACAGGGCTTGCTCTGTACCCACCAGCATTAGCCGGGTTGAGGTGAGAACGGCGGCTAGCTGATCAGACAGCGGCAGGGGAGCAGCCGGGTTGAGGGAACGGGTGCTGTGCAGAATTTGCAGCGATCGCTGAGCCTGCAGCGCCGCATCGAGGGCAATGGTGGTGGTCATGCACAGCACCTGCAGCACCTCTAGAAATTCTGGAGCCAGGGGAGAATGGCTAAAGGTAGCCAGCACGCCAATCACCCGATCCTTCACGGCCAGGGGATACCCGGCAAATCCCTGAATATTGTTGGCAATGGCCCAGTCCCGATCCTTCACCCAGGGTTCTTCGGGCAGGTGGTTGCTGAGAAAGGGTACTCGGTTTTGGGCGATCTTGCCGACCTTATAGGCCCCCATCGGCACCCGCGCAAACGAGCCATCAGTATGGGTATAGAGCCCGGAGGAGGCGACTAGCCGTAGGGTCTGCTGATCTGGTTCAACTAGCCAGATGCGGGCAAAGACGCAGTCGAACTGATCGACGAGGGCATCTGTGACTTGGGCTGCGATCGCACCCGCGTCCAAGCACCCCGAAATCGCCTGCGCGATTTGGCCCACTTGCTGCAGGTCAAACAGAAGGCGAGTGGAATCTAACAGCGGATGAACCAGTTCTGCCACTCAAGCCAGCCGGGAGGAAGGACAGCGATCGCAAGCATTCCCTAGTTGAGTACACTTCTTGGGATCGCTCTGTATCTTTCGGTACAAGTCCTCTGAGAAATAAAAAACGGAAGCATCTGGGATGCTCCCGTTCCTCGAAGATGTGTTTGATTTGGGTTCAAAATACTCGAAGGCCTAGTTCGGAT
>JACVRP010000369.1 GCA_014534385.1 Cyanobacteria bacterium Co-bin13 | reverse complement strand
GTTGAGAACCGTCCTAACGGCCCCTGCTTTGGCGTCATCGGTGCCGTAGACCAGTAGCCCCAAGCGGCTCTGGATTAAAGCGCCCGCACACATCGGGCAGGGCTCCAGGGTGACATAGAGGGTACAGTCATTCAAGTGCCAGCTGCCGAGAACCTGACCAGCCTGACGCAGGGCAAGAATTTCGGCGTGGGCAGTGGGGTCGTGGTCTCGTTCTCGACGGTTAGCGGCCTCGGCAATGAGCTGGTTGGCAGGCCCTACGACAACCGCTCCGACCGGCACTTCCCCAGCTTGACCCGCTGCTTCGGCCAGCTCCAGAGCGCGCCTCATCCAGTGGCGATGGCGCAGGTAGGTTTCATCCTGCAGCGGCGGCGACGAAAGGTGGAAGGGCATGGCGTTTCTCTAGATCTAGGTCTCTACAAAGCGATTGTGCTGGAAAGCTTGCTTCGGTGCACCTAGAGAACTCAATCAATAGCACTTCTCACTAATCGTCTTCTCAATTTAATTCAGCCTGCTGAGCCAGTCTGCGGGCCGCCTCCCTGTCTTGCCTGAGGCGAGCGGCCTCTTTTTGAACCTCGGCGGTCTGTTCTTCTAAACTGAGGGCCATTTCCCGGGCCTCTTGACCGAGTCGTTGAGCTTTGTTGAGGGATTTGTTCAGGTCTGTGGTAGCAGACTCTATTTCGGCAAACAGGTCTTTGTATTCCTCAGGAGGATGGCTGAGCCAGCCCTGAAACGATTGATCCGCTTGGAGTAGGGCCAGGGCCTTTTCCCAGGACGCTTTTTGGCTGAAGTTAAGGGCTCTAGTGGCTTCAACCTTAGCTTTAAGCTGCTGGGGGGTACTCACCTGAGCCAGGGCATAGACCTCCGACTTTAGCTGTGAGAGCGTTTTGATCTGCGCTGGCTGGGCTACCGGATTGGCCTGGAAAAAATCTAGTGCCTTTTCCCAGGAGGCTTTAAGCCGCAGGTTAAGGGAGGCTAAGGGCTGGTAGCGAGCTTTGAGCTGGCGGGTACTGCTGACCCCGGCTAGCTGGTAGACCTCAGTTTTTAATGCGGAGAATTCCATGACGGCTGCTCCCGGCAGTGCCCAGCTATATTTTTTGGCGTAGCCGCTCTAGCTCTAAGCGTAGCGTTTCGTTTTCCTGCTGGAGCTGCTGATTCTGCTGAACTGCGATCGCAAGCTGCTGGCGCAATTCTTGAATAGCTGTCCTGGCTTCGTCGCGCTCTCGCCTGTAGCGGTTGGTGTGGGCAACGCGGCCCCCGAGGCTCTGGTTATTTTTGGCAAGCTGCTGCTTGCGCTGCTCAATAGCCGCGTACTGCTCCTTAAGCTGCTCAAAAGCCTGAAGCAGTTCGGCGTAGGCTTTGTCGTTTTCAGACTCAGCTCGGAGGGCTTCATTTTCAGCCTCCAGAATAGAGATGCGAGCCTGGAGCTGCTTGATATCGCGGTCTTTGCCGAAAAGCTTTTCCTGGAGCGCCCGAATCAGGCTAAGAAGCCGAGTTTTTTGCTGCTCGACGTCGTCTGTTGCGGCCTGCAGCTCCACGACACGATCCTTAAGCAGGCCCGATCGGCGCTGAAGAACCTGGGCGGTGCATTCGTACTTAATGATGGCGATTACCCGACTGCGTTCGGGCTCTTCCAACAGTTGAACCTCCCGACTTTTGCGAAGATCGTCGTAGTTGGTGCAGTCGTGGCGCAAATTTTGAGTTTGAACGTGCCCAGAGGACGCTATCAAATTCAGGTTTCTCAGCCGGACACGTTCATGCCAGTAGTCAAAAAGCGCTTTGCTGTCGTCCATTGTCAACTGCTGCGGAAAGTAGCAACTTTACATACTGCTTAGGATACCCGACAGAAAATTGGGCCAGTCTGTTACTGTCAGCGCTTTACACAATCTATAAGACTATTAAATTTAACTGAAAGTACAGGAAAGCTGCTGGCGGCTGAATCTACCTGCTAGGGTCTGGCAGCGACGGCGGTACCAAACCATTTTTCGTAAATCTCGGCATAGGTGCCATTTGCCACCAGCGCTTCGATTGCTTCGTTGAGGGTGGCGGTGTGGGCAGAGTTTTGGGGTAGGGCAATGCCGTAGACCTGATAGGTCAGGGGTCGCTCCACTAGGCGAATGGTGGCTAGGTCTTGGGCTGCGGTAGTCGAAGATTGGCTTAGAAGGGTGATCGCATGGAGCACCACTGGCTTATCGTGGATTACGGCGTCGGCTTGACCTGCCGCCAAGGCCTCTATGGCTTCAGCGGCCGTGCTGAAGGTGATAATTTTAGAGCCCAGGATTTCTATTGCCTTGCTGGCTCCTGCCGTATCGATCTGCACTGCCAGAGTTTTACCCTCAAGGTCGGCCTCAGAGGTGATGGCCTGCTCACTCTGACGCACGGCAATGACTAGCCCCGCATCCAGGTAGGGGTGGGAAAAATCTATCGCTTGCGATCGCTCTGGGGTCACAGGAATAGCGCTAATCGCCGCATCGATCCTGCCATCCTGCAGTGCTGGAACGATGTCTTCAAAGGCCAGCGTTTCGATCTCAAAGGTTTGTCCGGTTTGCTTGCTAATAGCAGTCAGCAGATCAATATCAAACCCCACTAGTTCACCCTGGTCATTCTTCATCTCAAAGGGCGGAAAGGGTGGGGCCGTTCCCACCTTTAAGGGTTTGTCAGCGTCTTCTGGCGCACCTGTTGCGGGGGGTGGCGGCGTGCTGCGGCTCACGCCACAGGCTGCCACCAAGAACCCACTCCCCAAGCCCAAAGCAAATCGGCGTAACAGCTTTGAGCGGGTCAACTGCATGGGTACTGGCCTTTCTACTAAGGAGCGTGCCCTGAGGGGCATCCAAAATTCTGACATGAATAGGCGGCGATTTCTCTAGGCAGCGTGTTTCCCGGATTCGCTGGTGGCTGCACTCGGCTAAAATCAACCTGATCCAAGCGATTCTGTAGGGACATGGCGATTACCTGTGCGCATCTAATCCAAGATCATCTCACCGTCTGGGAGGGGGCAACCGTTCACCCTTTTTTAAGCGGCTGCCAAACCGGCACCATTCGCCCGGAGCAGTTTAATACCTGGCTGGTGCAGGACTATCTCTTTGTCAAAGAATTTACCCGCATGCTGGGTCGGGTGCTGGCGGCGGCTCCAGATAGCCATCTGGACAGCCTGCTCAGTGGCCTAGAGGCTCTAAAAGATGAGCTGCTCTGGTTTCAGGCCAAGGCAGCAGAGCGGCAGCTAGACCTCAATACCCCCCGTCAGGCCACCTGCCAGCAGTACTGCGAATTTATGGCCAGCCTGGCGACGCTCCCCTATGCGGTTCAGGCAACGGCGCTTTGGGCAATTGAATACGCCTATAACCAGGGCTGGCAGCGACCGGGGCCGATGCCTCAGCCCTACAGCGAATTTGCCGACCGCTGGGGCAATCCGGGCTTTACTGAGTATGTCAACATTCTGGCTCAGCAGGCCGACATGGCACTGGCTGCAACGGCCCCAGAGGTGCAGCAGCAGGCCCAGGCAGTTTTTCTACGGGTAGCTGCGCTAGAAGCAGACTTCTGGCAAATGGCTTTTGGCGCAACAGCATAAGGG
Organism: Cyanobacteria bacterium Co-bin13; assembly: GCA_014534385.1. Classification (GTDB taxonomy): domain Bacteria; phylum Cyanobacteriota; class Cyanobacteriia; order Phormidesmidales; family Phormidesmidaceae; genus JACVSF01. Next base: position 574 of record JACVRP010000369.1, on the reverse strand, counting down.
AGATACGGAGATGGACATTCGCTATGCTCGAACGGAAACGGATCTGCGCCGCTGCTTTCCAGTGGTCGTACAGCTAAGGCCGCACCTGAGCCAGGCAGAATTTATCAATCGGGTTCTGCAGCAGCGGCAGGAGGGCTACCAGCTGGTTTACGTTGAGGCGGAGGATGGGGTAAAAGCGATCGCAGGCTTTCGGATTCAGAACATGCTGGCGCACGGTCGCATTTTGTACGTCGACGATCTGGTGACCGATGCCAGCAGCCGCTCCCAGGGCTACGGCCAGCAGCTGATCAGCTGGCTCCAGGGGCAGGCCCAGGCCCAGGGCTGTAGCTCTCTTCAGCTAGACAGCGGCGTGCATCGAGCCGAGGCCCACCGCTTCTACTTTCGAGAAGGGCTGGTGATTACGTCATTTCACTTCGCCAAGCCGCTCCAGAGCTAACCCTGGCCGTCTGACGATTTGCTGCCGGGGTGGTGAACTTCGCGGTGAGGCTGCAGGGAGTGGGGTTTTTCTAGGCCGTGGGCTTCCATCAGGGCCTGGTTGCCCATAATCTCTCTGGCATCTCCGTCGGCAATAACT
>JACVRP010000353.1 GCA_014534385.1 Cyanobacteria bacterium Co-bin13 | reverse complement strand
GGATTCCCCACCGCCAGCACCCCGGCCGGGACGTCTTTGACAACGACGCTGCCTGCGCCAATGGTGGTGTCTGCGCCGATGGTTACGCCGGGGCAGACAATCACGCCGCCGCCTAGCCAGCAGCGAGAGCCGATGGTGATGGGGTAGGCCATTTCGGGGCCTGCGACTCGCTGGGCAGCGTTGACAGGATGGGTGGCTGTCAGGAGCTGCACATTGGTTGCCAGGTAGGTTTGGCTGCCGATGCGGATAGGGGCAGAATCGAGGAACATACCGTTCATATTGATATACACCCCGTCTTCTAGGGTGATTTGTGAGCCGTAGTCACAGTAGAAGGGGGGCTCAACCCAAACATGGGTGCCAACGCGGCCAAGGAGCGTTTCGAGGAGTTCGGTGCGTTGGCTTTTTGCTTCAGGGTCAGTGGCGTTGTACTGCTGCCACAGTCGTCTGGCCCGATTGCGGGCCGCCACCAGTTCCGGGTCTGAGCCGAGGTAGAGATCGCCTCGCAGCATTTTCTCGCGTTCGGTGTCGGCCATCTTAGCTGCCCCTAAGCCTATTTACTTCTGAATTGTAGTCAGCGTCCTAGGGAAGCGAATTCTCAAGTGAATAAAGCCAGGGAAACAAAGCGAGTTGCCGCCGCTTTTCGCTTTTTCCTTTCTGTAACAAAATCCAGTCCTTACGTTGCGGTCTTCAAACCTGTGCAAAGTTTCTTGCTATCGCCCCCCAAGCCTAACTAGCTCTGATACAACCAAGAAAATAGGCTCGTCGTTGTACATGGCCCATCCTGCCGGGAACTGTCCACCGGGCGCTCCCGGCAGGTGTTTCATCCTTAAACATGGTTAAATCTCCTCTCGCCCGGTCACGACGCGCGGCAGCTGCCGCCCCGCTTCAAGAGCAGATACAGCTAGCGCTGGCGCTGGCCGATGAGGGCAGTTTGCGATCGCTCCTCACCGACAGTCTGCCAGCCATCGCCCGACCCCATGAAATCGATCAGGTGCGAGCCGAGGTCGGCATTCCGGTGCCCGGCGCAATCAGCCGCTGTGTAGATGGCTTGATTTGCTTTGAGCAAATTCGGTGTGTGCTGGCTGGTTCGCGGCCCGATCTGCCCCTGCCTCAGCTAGCCGACCACTCCAACTATCAGAACCTGACGAACTGCCAGTCAGAGCTGGTGACCTTGGCCCAAAATATTGCGCTCTCTGATGCGATCGCACTGCTCTCCCACGCCGGGTTTGATGCCAAGCAAATTTCCGACATTTTGCACCTGCCCAGTCAGGCCTGGCACAAATCCTGGTGGTTCATGGCCGACTTTGAGGGCAGTTTGACCATTCCCTTTCAGCGGCTGATGCGGGTACGCCACTTTGGCGACGGCACCCTGACGCTGCAGTACAAAGACTTTTATGCCCAGGAACGCCCCCCTGAGTTCAAAGGACATCTGGTTCAAGTTCCTGTGGTAATTCGCCAGCCCTCAGAAGGGTTTTTTGCAGTCTTAGAGCGAATCAACTTAACCCGTCAGGCGTTTGCCACCCCGCAAGTCATTCTGATTACAGAACAGCTCACCGAGCTAGAAGCCGAGGGCTTCATTCGCCAAAACGTGAGCCTGTTTACGGCTCAAGGCAGGCTACAAATCCCAGAAACAGCCGACTGCAGCCGTTGCCAGCAAAGCAGCTGTCCGCTTCAGGGAGAGACTCGTTCACCTGTGGTGAAGTGCCGCGCCTTCATCACCCCAAAGTAGCCTGATAAACCTAGCGCTCGGGCGATTTCGACGGGATTGATCTACCGCCGAAATTTGAGGCCGGGAGGAACGCTCAGACAGGTACAGAATGGGCTTAGCCTCTGGCAGATCTCCCCGCCTTCGAGCCTTTAAGTAGGCAGAAGCAGCGCCACCCCCAACTGCAGCTAAACCCAAAACAGATAGAGAAGAACTGTCAGAAAGCAGTCCAATCAGCAGGTCAACCGTTCCAGCTGTGAGCGCGGCCGCAATCAGCGGTTGCCTGCGGTAAGCAGACTTAAGCCAGTAGGACCAGGAACGCTCCATGTATCGCTATCTTCGCAGTTAGAGCCCGTTAGAACGGTCTGGCTAACGCCTAGCCCAAGCCTAGCCAGGTCAAAACACCCTTGCCGGTCACCAGTTCAATCAACACCACCAGCACAAAACCCACCATCGCAGCGCGGCCATTGAGGCGCTCGGCATAGTCGTTAAACCCTGCCTTGGGCCGCTGAATGTTGGGAGTGACGGTAGGGTTTAGGTTAGCCATTGCGGGTTACTTAACGTTGTGTTGCTTATAGTTACATTTCTATTCTCATAATCTGCTTCCCAATAGTCAATGCCGGTTTGCCGATCAGTCTCGGCCTGCAATGCCGCCAATCTGCTTAAGGAAACCTCGATAAGCTAGGGATAGTACAGGAGAAACCCATGAATATTGGCGTTCCTAAAGAAATTAAGGATCAGGAGTTTCGAGTCGGCCTCAGCCCCAGCAGCGTCAAAGTTCTCAGCGATCGGGGGCACCGGGTCGTTGTGCAGACAGAGGCCGGATCAGGGGCAGGGTTCACCGATGCAGATTACCAGGCGGCCGGGGCCACCCTTACCGACTCGGCTGAAGACGCCTGGAACCAGGCTCTGGTAATCAAAGTCAAAGAGCCTCTGCCCGCTGAATACTCGCTGCTGCAGCCGGGACAAATCCTCTTCACCTATCTGCACCTGGCTGCCAACCGCACCCTCACAGAGAACCTGATCAAAAGCGGGGTGCATGCGATCGCATACGAAACCGTTGAGATCAATCACCAGCGCCCGCTGCTCACCCCCATGAGCATCATTGCCGGACGACTCTCAGTCCAGTTCGGGGCTCAATACTTAGAGCGTCAGCGAGGCGGGCGAGGTGTTCTGCTCGGCGGCGTTCCCGGCGTTCGTCCCGGTAATGTCGTAATTTTAGGCGGCGGAGTCGTCGGCACTGAAGCCGCTAGGATGGCTGTCGGACTAGGCGCACGCGTGCAAATCTTTGACGTCAACGTAGAGCGTCTGGGCTATTTAGAAACCCTGTTTGGCTCCCGAGTGGAGTTGCTCTACAGCAGCCCTTCAGAAATTCAAAACGCCGTCCCCGCAGCCGATCTGGTGATTGGAGCCGTACTGGTGCCCGGTCGCCGTCCCCCCATTCTCGTCCCCCGCGACTTGGTCGCTCAAATGCGCCCTGGCTCGGTCATTGTTGATGTCGCCGTTGATCAGGGCGGCTGCATCGAAACCCTACGCCCCACCTCCCACAGTGAACCCACCTACGTTGAGGAAGGCGTGCTCCACTATGGTGTACCGAATATGCCGGGAGCGGTTCCCTGGACCGCTACCCAGGCACTAAACAACAGCACTTTGCCCTACGTCATTAAGCTGGCTAACGAGGGGTTAAAAGCGCTAGAGCGCGATGCGTCTTTAGCAGAAGGTCTAAACGTCACTGAGCATAAGCTGGTGCATCCAGCCGTTAAAGAAGTCTTTGCAGATTTGTAGGCAGCTTTTGCCGAATGCCTTGCACCCAAACTGTAGAGCCGTTGTAGAACAATGGCTCTTTTTTGCTGATTCCGAAATTGAGCCATAACATGTAGTATATGTATTATACGTAGTTCCTTGATCCGGAGGGTAAGTCCATGCGTACTCGTTCCCAACGGTCCATTCTATTCAGGCTGGCAACTCACCTTCTGCTGTACGCCATCCTGACCCTATTTGGCCTGACCCTGTTTGCCGGATTGTCCACCATTTTTGCCGGGCAGGTTCTGGTCGAATGGCTAGCCTACTGGGTTGGCTTCGGCATCTGGCGAGTTGCGATCGTGATTCTCTGCCTGCTGGCCGGCGGTGTTTTAGCGGAGTCGCTGCGGTAATGCCACTCAACCTCAGTTCCTGTCTAAGACAGGCCACACCTGCCGATCTAGAAGTACTCCTGACGCTTGTTCAGGAGTACTACGCCTATGACCAAATTGACTTCGAGGAGTCACGCCAGCGAAAAGCGCTAGCAGAACTTTTAGAAAATTCGTCCCTGGGCCAAATCTGGCTGCTGGAAGACCAAGGCCAACCCTTTGGCTATGCCGTACTCACGTTTGGTTACGCCATCGAGTCCGGCGGCCGCGACGCCATTTTGGACGAACTTTACCTGCGTGAGGCTTATCGGGGGCAGGGGCTCGGTTCCCAAGTTCTCGCCTTTGTAGAAGCCTTTTGCCGAAAGGAAGGACTCACTGGGCTTTACCTGGTCGTTGAACGCAAAAATCTTCGGGCCCAATCGGTCTACCGCAAGCTCAACTATGTTGAGTCAGACCGACTGATTTTTGGTAAGTTTCTGGACTGAGAGACTTAATTGGTTCCTGTAGCAATGTCCGTCCTTGAAATCTTGTGGGGCT
>JACVRP010000048.1 GCA_014534385.1 Cyanobacteria bacterium Co-bin13 | reverse complement strand
GGGCCAGAGCCCAGTGGTCTCCTGCTATAACCACAGCTGCCAGAAAATTGTTGCGGCTGGCGCTGAGCATGCCCTCTTCTAACACTGTGCCGGGCGTAATGACGCGGGTGACTTCCCGCTTTACCAGCCCCTGGGCCTGGGCCGGATCTTCAACCTGGTCACAAATCGCGATGGCGTAGCCCTTTTCCACTAGCAGCACACAGTACCGATCCAGGGCGTGATGGGGAATGCCTGCTAGCGGCACTCGACCGATAGTTTTGCCCGCATCTTTACTGGTCAGCACCAGCTCCAGCTCACGGGCTACGGTAATCGCGTCCTGAAAGAAAGTTTCAAAAAAATCGCCCACCCGGTACAGCAGCAGCGCATGGGGGTACTGCTCCTTCATGGAGACGTAGTGCTGCATCATCGGGGTCAGATCAGTCCACTCGACCGAGCGGTGATCAGCATAGCGAACGGTGTGCTTTACCAGGCGTTCAGGGATAGCGTGATTGGCGTCAGCAGCGGCAGACGAACCGGTCATGGAAGATGCCGTAAGGAAACCAGCGTTCCTATTCTAAGGCGGCTCCTCCCTGCAAATGTGTCGAAAGGGAGTGAGGATGCCGCCAGAAAGCTGGAATTTCTAGCGCCAGTGGCGGCGGCCAAATCTCTCTACAGGCAGTGTTAACAAAACCGTTAAGCTTCGTTGCAAGGGTTTTAAGGGGTTAACAGGCTGTGATAGCTTCAATACGTAAACCATTGAGTAAATGTTACAAACAGGGAGACTTCACGTGGCCCAGTCAGCGCAACCGACACATTCACTCGCAACGACCCGGGAAGACTTCAGTGAGTACGTGGCTCACCTCCAGCTCCACATGGCCCTGCAGGCCCGCAACCTAGTGCCGACCCTCAACAACAAAGGCGACCGTCGCGAAACGATGCTGCATCAAACCCAGGCAAATTTTGAGAAGCAAGTCTCTCGCCAGGGATTCTAATATTTGCCTGAACCGTTCGCGGCCAAGGCAGCCACCCCAGTTCAGCAGTATCTGGCTTAGCAGCTTTCACAAGCTTCCAAGAAACAATTAGGCGTTCAGGGGCTCCTTCCTAGGGAGCAGCTCCTGAACGTTTTTTTTGCCTTCCTTTCCCCTGATTCCCCTTTGTCCCCCGTTCTTAAAACGAGTTCCGCCGAGGCTTTAGCAGTCCCAGCAAAGGCCCCAAAATAATGCCGAAGACAAACCCGCCTGCGTGCGCCCAGTAGGCTACCCCACCCGAGCCCATGTTCACATCTGGCCCCAAACTCAATAGGCCGTAGAGCGCCTGCTGGACAAACCAAAATCCCAGGAACAGAATGGCGGGCACCCGGATAACCGTAAAAAAGATGAACAGCGGCAGCAGCGTTTGGATGCGGGCTTTGGGAAAGCGCAGAATGTAGGCCCCCATCACGCCTGCGATCGCACCACTGGCCCCCACAGTCGGCACTATAGAAGTCGGGGCAAAAATCCACTGGCTCAGCCCAGCCAAGATGCCGCAGCCCAGATAAAACACGGTAAAGCGCACCGGCCCCAGCTGATCTTCAATATTGTTGCCAAACACCCACAGATAGAGCATGTTGCCGCCCAAGTGCAAAAAGCCCCCGTGTAAAAACTGGGAGCTGATCAGGGTGAACCATTCTCGGCCGGGCTGGTCTATCTGCCCTGTAAAGCTATCGGTTAGCTGGGCTGGCACCAGGGCCCAAGCGTCAAAAAACTGCTCCAGCTGGTCGGGGGGCAGCCTGATTTCAACCAGAAAAATCAGAATGTTGAGGATGAGGAGGCCATAGACGACATAGGGCGTTGAAGCGGTTGGGTTCTCATCGCGCAGGGGGACCACAGCTTTAGCTCTCTGGCAGGACCCCCTTATTCTAGGCAGTCTTGCGGTCAGGCAGGATGGACAGTTCTCCTCGTTCGCCATCCAGTCGGGCCAACACGCCTACAGGTAGAGCAGCATTAACGCCATCGTGGCCAAAGGGCAGATCGGAAACCACCGGAATCTTGAGATCAGCGGTGCGATCGCGCAGCACTTCCACGACGCTAAAGCTGGGGCTGCCTTGGGGCGGCTCACAGCGGCTAAAGCGCCCCAGGGCAATTCCTTTTACCTGCTGGAGCTTGCCCAACATACGCCACTGCGTCAGCATCCGGTCAATCCGGTAGGGAGCTTCTGTCACGTCTTCAAATGCCAGAATAACGTTTTCAAGAGCAGGCTCATGGGCTGTTCCCAGCAGATGGGTTGCCACCGTCAGGTTGGCAGGCAGCAAAATTCCCGTTGCCACGCCACCGCCCCAGCCGCTGCCGAAAATGGGCGGCATAGGCCGTCCTTCGACCCAATCTTGCAGCCGCTGCTGGCTCCAGGCAGGTTCCTGGGCCAAGGTCGTGAGCAGAGGGGCATGGACTCCAGCCACGCCCTGGCGGGTCAGGCTCCACAGCAAACTGGTGATGTCTGAAAAGCCAATGAGCCAGCGGGGGGCGACCTGGGGCCACTGCCAGTCCTCCAGCAGCCGGGTGCCGCCAAAGCCACCTCGGGCACAGAGCACCCCCCGACAGTCAGGATGGCTGAGCGCCTCTAGCAGCTGCCCACGCCGATGCTGATCGGGACCAGCCAAATAGCCCCAGCGAGCATCAAACCCGCTGCAGAGCTCTACCCGATAACCCCAGGAGCGCCAGATTTCAACGCCCTGCTTAAAGGCATCCAGCTCACGCAGGGTGCCACTGGGGGCTACTACCAGCAGCAGATCGCCAGGCTGGAGCGGCGCAGGCAGCGAACAGGGAGACGAAGACAAAGACATAGCAGCGAAGGCACCTTTGCAAAAAAGTTTACAGGCGCTTACCCAGCCTTTTCTGTTTTTCCCTGCTGTCTGGGCAGCAAGATTGTCTGGGCAGCAAAATTTTCATCCGAGCAGTAAATTTTCTGTCTGGACAGCGTTAGTCCAATCCGATGTCCAGACAACTTGCTATATTGTTTACAAAGCTTAATGAAATTGCGGGAGCAGCGTAATGGTTAAGCGACCTATTCAGCCGACCATTTGGGGTTTTACGCCAAAGGCTGAGAGCTTAAATGGGCGACTGGCCATGTTGGGATTTACCCTCTCAATTGTCATTGAGCTGTTTACTGGGCAGGGAGTTTTGCGCTTTTTGCGGCTGCTCTAACCCCATTAATACTGTGTCAACCTCTAGGGCTGGCAGCTTGTGCAGAGCTGCCAGCCTTTTTATACCGCCCCCAGCAGACTGGCTAGGAGCGCTTTCTGAGCATGCATGCGGTTCTCAGCCTGGTCCCAGATGCGGGAGTGGGGCCCTTCCATCACAGCTGCTGTAATCTCTTCTTCTCTATGGGCGGGCAGACAGTGCAGCACGATCACGTCTGGATCCGCTAGGGATACCAGGTGCTCGTTAATCTGGTAGGGCTGAAAAATGGGAATCCGCTGCGCTGCTAGATCTTCCTGGCCCATGCTGGCCCACACATCGGTATAGAGAACCTGTGCGCCCTTAGCTGCGATTTCGGCGTCTTCTGTAATAAATACTTCGGAGCGATCGCAAGCTAGCTCCCTGGCTTTTTCCACAATGGCAGGACTGGGAGCGTAGTCTGCCGGGGTAGCAATGCGAACGTTCATGCCGACTAGGGCGCAGCCCAGCATCAGAGAATGGGCGACGTTGTTGCCGTCGCCTACGTAGGTCAGCGTTAGCCCGGCGCAGGTGCCAAAAGCCTCTTGAGCCGTCATCAGGTCTGCCAGGATCTGACAGGGATGCTCCTCATCCGTGAGGGCATTGATCACCGGAATTTTGGCGTAATCGGCAAACTCCTCAACCTCGGCCTGGGCATAGGTACGGATGGCCACTACATCTAAATAGCGGTCTAGGACGCGGGCCGTGTCGCTGGTAGGTTCGCCTCGACTGACTTGGGTAACGTCGGCATTGAGGTCAAGAACCTGACCGCCCAGCTGACCCATCGCCACAGAAAAGCTGACCCGGGTTCGGGTTGATGCTTTGCGAAACAGCAGTCCAAGGGTTTTGCGAGGGCACTGAAGCTGGAGTTGACCCGATTTGAGTTGAGCTGCTAGCTCTAAAATGCCCAGCACCTCATCTGCTGACAAATCAGCCAAGCTTAGTAAATCTCGCCCTTGTAGAGACTGCATGGGGTTCCTGATCTGGCTAAAGGGAAAATAAAACCCTATCAGATTTTTGGATAGCGGATCTGCTCACCAACGGGGATTGGCCCGGGTGCTGAGAGCCTGTTTCAGCGCCGTCTCCGAAGCGGGATAGAAAAAGCTGGATAGAAAAGCTTGGGGCAAATTTATGGCCTGTCCAAGCCCATGACCACAGGGGCATCTAGGGGAAACTCTAGCCCCTAAGATGGACTGGGCCTGGAGGCGGTTTATCAAGCTTTTGTAAACAACGCTGTCAATCTCTCTGCAACTGTCCGGAATTGCCGCAAACGTATTGACAAGTGAGGCATCTTTGCTACAGTCATGGTTGCCATCGGCGGCTTTTGGAGTAGCGGCCTTGAGCCAGATGTCAATCTTTTCCTTCCGGGGTTTACTATAGTTCCACGACATCGATTCCTAGACGTCACTCCAGCGGAATTACGGGTGCCAAGCATGGCATAAGTTACTCACCCATAGGCTACGAACATGGTCAATGCGGCAATTAGTGCGCCGGTTTATCACCCCGCGCAGACCTCACCCTCTTCAGTCCGAGACTTGGCAGCTGCCGGTCATTTTCGGGCGCTTGCCCTTTGGCTGAATGAACCGCTTGCCGCCCAAGGTATTTATGTGCAGGTGCAGGCCGAACAGCCGGGTAGGCTGCTCCTGCTCGTTGAGTTTGAGCAGCCGCCGCTGAAGGAGCGTCTGACTCGCTTTCTCTGTCACCGGGTCTGGCTACTCAATTCTCCTTTGATTGAAGGCATTCACGTCATTGCCAGACCTGCCGGGCGGCGACGCATCCTTTGGCAGCAGCGGGTTCGCATCGTGACGCCTGCGCTGCGGGACCGGGGGCAGACCCAGAGTTCGCAGAGCCCAGTGTCGCCCAAGGGATCTCCGCTGCCGCCACGCCTGCGATCGCATCCTGCCGCCCCCGCTGCGGCCCAGACCGCAAACAGGCCCATATTGCTGATGGGCAGCCATCTCAAGACGCTACGGGCGCTGGTGCTGACAGGATCGGCGGTCGCCGCCTTTATCTTTGGCTGTCTGGTAGAAGTCATTCTCACCGGGCCCTCTCCAGTTCTACCTAGCTTCACCCAGCGTCCGGAAGTTCAGCAGACGGCTGATGCCGGCTACAGCTCTGGGTTTACGGCCCCCCCGACAAGCACCGTGGAACCGCCTGTCGCAACTCCGGTGCGCTATGAGGTTAGAGGCAACCCGACAACGGGAGTTGCGCCTGAGATGCGATCGCCCATTGTAGATGCCGCCCTTGAACCCGTTGCCGTCATTCAGCATCCGCCTGTAGCGCCAGCTGCGCCCGATGTCACTCTGCTGTTTGGGGGCGACATTTCTTTGGAGGACATTTCCTACAACGAAGCTGGGGAAGCAGAACAGCTTTTTGCTGGGCTAGACGAGTATCAGCAGGCAGATCTGGCGATGATCAACTTAGCCTCTTCGCTGGCGTCTGCCGCCACCTCCTTGAATGAGGAATTTCATCACCGCTCTCGACCCGACGCAATTGACCTGCTCAAGCAGGGCGGCGTAGACGTCATCAACCTGGCCAGCGAAGGCACGATGGAGTTTGGCGGTGAGGGCCTAGCCGAAACCCTGGAGAACCTCGACCGCCAGGGACTCTATCGAGTTGGGGCAGGCCGCAATGAGCTAGAGGCCCGCCGCCCTGAAATCATTGATATCAAAGGCAAGCGGATCGCCTACCTGAGCTATGCCCAGGGCGGCGACAATGCAGCCCACGGCGATCGCCCCGGCATCAATGCCCAGGGAGTACCGGGCATTGCCCAAGATATTCGGGCGCTGCGGGACCAGGTGGACTGGATCGTGGTCAACTACCGCTGGCAAACGGATATCCCAGAGGCCCCAGCAGATTGGCAGACTAACCTGGCCCGACTGGCCGTAGATCAAGGTGCAGATCTGGTGGTGGGGTATCATCCTCGCACGCTTCAAGGGGCTGAAATCTACAAAGGCAGTCCGATTGCCTACTCCCTAGGAGACTTCATCTTCCAAAAACCGACCGCAGAACCCGATGCGGCTGACGCAGAGCTGCCCCAGAGCGGTTCGGCTCAAGATACCGCTGTGCTCAAGGTCTCACTCAAAGAGAATCAGATGCGGGTGGAGTTTGTGCCGGTGCAGGTGAAAAATTCTCGGCCTGAACTGGCCACCGGGCGCAAGGGCACCGAGATTTTGAAACGGATTGAGCAGTCCTCTGCGGGCTTCGAGCGGCCCATGCGGTCCTCTGCGGTGCTGGAGCTGAAAGGCAAAGAGCCCATTGTGGATCAGCCCGTCAGCCCAGAGACTCCGTTTGTCTCGCCGCAACCGGTCGAGGTGAGTCCTGTAGAGCCGCTGCCACGGGAGCCGCAGATGGAGTCGCTGCCTGGAGAGCTGCAGATGGACGAGGGTTTCCAGGAGCAGGCCCCCAAGAGCAGCCCTGAGCCTTCTCTGCCGGTTGACGCAGTTGACGTAGAAGCGGCACCAGACCTGCCCGTAATCACAGAGGAAGGACTTACAGAGGAAGGACTTAATGACTGGGGGCCCAAGAGCGGCCCCAATGAGTCACAGTTTATGCCCATTCCTCAAGCGGCACCAGGGTCGGCGGTGGATGGCGGCCGTGAGCCTCTACAGCCCCTCCCCAGCTCCCTGAGTTCCCCCAACGACCTTGAACCAGAAGTTTGGCTATCTCCAGAAATTCGCTCAGAAAATTCGGCAGTTGAGGCAGAGGAGCTGCCATTGGAGGGGGTTCCTGCTATCGATGGTCCGGCGCTGACTCCAGAAACCAGCCCCAGGCCCAAAGGCATTCGGCCCTTTGGAGAGCCATTGGTGGGACCTTTAGGATCCACTGAAGCGCAGCCCAAAGCAGTTGCGGTCACGCCCGCAGGGTTAGGGTCTGCCAAGGCCAAAAACACTTCACCGCTGCCGGTAGCAACCCCAGACGATTTGCCAGCGGCTGAACCGCTAAATGAGTCACTAAATGAGTCGCCAAGTGAAGCCTTAACCGGCGAGGCTCAGCCTTGAAATGAAATGAAGTGCCTTGGGTTGCCTCAAATGCGGCACCGAAGCAGTTCCTGTGGTAACGTCTAGGCATCTGAGGTAGCGAGGTATCTGGTGTTTGCGATCGCACTCAAAGCTGACCGGTATCCCACCTATGTGCTCTCCGATTCGGAGACAGGTGCCCGGCTAGAGGTCGTGCCTGAACGGGGCGGCATTGTGACCCGCTGGCAGGTTCGAGATCAAGACATTTTGTACTTTGACGAGGAGCGGTTTGCCAACCCTGAGCTTTCAGTGCGGGGGGGCATTCCCATCCTGTTTCCCATTTGCGGCAACCTGCCCGACAACACCTACACCCTGAACGGTCAGCCCTACACCTTAAAGCAGCACGGCTTTGCCCGTGACCTGCCCTGGCAGGTCGTGCTGCAAGACGTTCGGGAAGCGGCAGCGCTGACCCTACAACTCACCAGCGATGACCAGACCCGATCGGTCTATCCCTTTGACTTTCGGTTGCAGTTTACCTACCGCCTGCACGGCCACATCCTGGATATTCAGCAGCAGGTCACCAACCTATCAGACCAGCCAATGCCCTTCTCTACAGGGCTGCACCCCTACTTCCTGGTCAAAGACAAATCTCAGCTCAGCTTTGAGCTGCCAGCGCAGCAGTATCAAAACCACATCACGGGCGAGTTTGAGCCTTTTCCCGGCAGCTTTGATTTTGAGCAGCAGGAAATTGACGTTGCCCTCAAGCCCCTTTCAGGGGCTGCAGCCACGGTCAGCGATACCGACCTCAACCGCAGGCTCACGCTAGGCTGGAGTGATGCCTATTCTACGCTGGTATTTTGGACGGTCAAAGGCAAAGACTACTACTGCCTAGAGCCCTGGAGCGCCCCCCGCAACGCCCTCAACACCAGCCAGCAGCTGCTCACGCTAGCCCCCCAAACCACCTGTGAAACCAGCGTTCGGCTGGCGGTGGCGTTTCTTTAAGGGTTCAAGGCTTAAAAAAGGCTCAAAACAGGCCCTTAGCGCATCGCCTGCCGCATTCGCTGGCTAATTCCATCGACCAGAAAGGTCAGCAGCACAAAGACAGCCAAAGTGACCGTCAGGCGAGCATAGTCAAAGCTGCTGACCTGTTCTGTGAGTAAACGGCCCAACCCCCCCGCCCCAACCAGTCCAACAATCACCGTTTCGCGCATACAGACCTCCCAGCGATACAGAATGTAGGCCAGAAACCGGGTCAGATTTTGGGGCAAAATGCCGTAGAGCGCAACCTGTCCGCCGCCAGCCCCCAATGCCCGCAGCGCTCGCACAGGCCGATCATCCAGGTTTTCGTTGACCTCAGCCATCAGCCGCCCCAAAATCCCAAAGTTGTGCATGGCCAGAGCCAGAGCCCCCGGCAAAATTCCCGGAAATAGAATGAAGAGAAAGACCAGGGCCCAGATGGGAGCAGGAATGGCCCGGCTAACTAGCAGCGCTATCCGGCTACCCCCTAAGGCTAGCCCAGCCAGCCAGGGCCAGCTCTGGCGCTGCTCCCCAACCGGCCGCAGCAGCCCCCCCGGCATAAAGAAATTGTGAGCAGCGGGAAAAGAAAAGAGCAGGCCGCCTAGCCCTGCGATCGCAATTGCCAGCACCGACATCGCCAGCGTTAGCCCGGCCAGCCGCAGCAGCTCCGAGATTTCGCTGCCGGTGGGCAGCGCAGGGGTCGCTGCCGCCAGCATCTCTGCCCACAGCCTACGGGTACGAGCAGCCCAAAGCTGGCTCCAGTCGATCCGCAGCAGGGCAAAGCACAGTGGAATCGCCAGAGCAGCCCCCCAGCTAGATAGCTGAAGAAACCGATCGGTCGAGGGACTCGAAGGGCGCAGCCCTGCCCCAGGCACGGCCTGCTCTGAGGCGCTTTGCCGCCGCTTCAAATTCAGGTCTAGGCGGCTGGTAAAGCCCATGCGGCGGCGCACCAAAGCGCTCCAGGCATCAACCACCCCATTGAGCAGAATCAGGGCATAGAAGCCGGTCCAGAGCTGCTCGTAGCGGAGAGACTGCAGGCTGAGAAAGATTTCGTACCCCAGGCCGCCAGCTCCAATGATGCCCAGCACCGCCGCCGAACGCAGGGAGCACTCAAACCGATAAAAGGTGTAAGAGAGCAGATTGGGCAGCGCCAGCGGCAGTAGGCCATACAGGAGAGCGCTGCCGGGGCCAACGCCGCTGTTAATGAGGGCATGGAGGGGCGCGCGAGGCGTCTCGTCCAAAATTTCAGAAAACACCTTGGCGACGATGGCCCCAAAGGGAATAGCAATGGCCAGCACCGCCACCAGGGGGTCTAGTCCCAGGATGTTGATTAGAAACAGGCCCCACAGCAGCTCATGAATAGCTCTAGGAACAGCCAGCAGGCCCCGCACCGTGAGCCACGCCAGCGCTCCACCCCGGCGAGGAAACAAAGTGAGCCACCAGACCTCGGCTGCCAGCAGGCCACCCACAAAGCCCAGCAGCACGCTGAGGGTAGTGCCACAGACAGCGTAGGCCAGCGTCACCAGGGCAGCCCGAGCAATGATGGCTAAAAACTCAGGCGATAGATCGGGAGCCAGGCTGGCTCGGAAGAACTGCCCGGCCTGCCCCAAGCCTCCCCAGTTGAAGAGGTCAACATCCGCTCGTCCAACCCCGGCTATGTAGAGAGAAGCTGCGATCGCAACCACCGCCGCCCAGCCCCAGGCAGTTCGGCGATTCCAGGGAGAGGGGCGACGCGGGATAACGGCAGCGTTCGGTGAAACCAGAGACACGAAAGGGCCTTAAATTCGGTAGAGGTCAGCAATCATCGCATCCGTAACGGCCTGTACTGGCGCATCAAACAGCAGCTGACCGTGGCGTAACCCGAGGATGCGATCGCAGTGGCTAAAGGCAAAGCCGATATCGTGCAGGCTGATCACTAGAGTTGTTCCCAAATCTTGGTTGAGCTGCCGCAGCAGATCCATCATCTCGCGCGATCGCTCTGGATCAACGCTGGAAATCGGCTCATCGGCCAGAATCACCAGCGGATCTTGCACCAGCACCCGAGCCAGCGCCACCCGCTGCTGCTGTCCCCCCGACAAACGCTCCGTGCGGGTATAGAGCTTTTCGGCAATGCCCACCTGGGCTAGCGCCTGAGCGGCCTGCTCCACTGCCTGCGGCCAAATCAAAGACCAGGCCGCCTTAAACAACGACCAGCGGCCCAAATGTCCCGCATTGACGTTATGAATCACCGGCAGATTGGGCACCAGGTGATGCTGCTGATAGACCGTGCCAATGCGCCGCTGCACCTGCCGCAGCTGGCCGGGACCGAGGCGGCCGATGTCGCGGCCCATCACCCGCAGCTGCCCCGAAGAGGGCGGCAGGGTGCCGTTCAGCAGGCTAAGCA
Source organism: Cyanobacteria bacterium Co-bin13 (assembly GCA_014534385.1). GTDB lineage: Bacteria > Cyanobacteriota > Cyanobacteriia > Phormidesmidales > Phormidesmidaceae > JACVSF01. The sequence goes on along the minus strand of JACVRP010000048.1, from coordinate 3,201 downwards.
GCGTACTTTTGCCAGCCCCACTAGAGCCAATCAGGGCCACCCGCTCTCCGGCTGATATCGTTAAAGAAAGCTGTGCCAGCGCTGGCACATCCCCAAAATAGCGGCTGACGCGGTGCAGCTCAAAGAGCGGTTCTGCCAAAATCTATCCCCTACTGAATCTTGCCGATCTGACGACCTATCGCTTCAATTTGAGCGTAGTTTTCGTTCTGTGTGGGAATAAAGGTTTCCGCGCCAAACAGCTCCAGAATTTCCTGCTGCTCGGGCACGCTAGGGTCAAGGCGGGTTAGGGCAGCCTGGACTCGCTCAATAAAGTCCTCCCCGTAGCGCTCCTCTACTTCGGGGCTAATGACCCAGTGGTAGTCGTAGTAGGGCGGAGTGTACCAAATTACCCGCACCTTGCTTTCATCCACCGCGCCTTCAGCGACCCGCTGCTCCCACACCTGAGAATTGAGCGCACCGGCCTCATAGGTGCCCGCTTCAACCAGCTTGATCGTCGTATCATGGTTGCCTGAAAACCCCACTTCTCCCCCAAAATCTGCCGGGGTAACGCCCGCCTGCTCCAGGAAGTATTGGGGCATCAGACGGCCGGAGGTAGACGACTCACTGCCAAAGGTGAAGGTGCGCTCCTTGAGAGAAGCCAATTGACTAATGTCTTTAATTTCAGCCAGATTGCTGCCTGTATTAGCAATAAAGACGCTCTGAAATTCCGCATCAATGTCCCGCTGAGCGATGGCTTGGGCATCGGGCACCTGCAGCCGGGCCTGCACCCCCGTTAGCCCCCCAAACCACACCAGGTCCAAGTCGCCCACCCGAAAGGCTGTGACCGCAGCCGCATAGTCAGTCACGGGTTTGTACTCAACCGGCACCCCCAGTTCGGCTGACAGGTACTCAGCTAGCCGAGTATAGAGCCGCTGCAGCTGCTCCGGGTCCTGATCAGGAATTGCGCCTACCACCAGCGGTAGAGTGGCGCTAGTTCCCCCTGCCGGGGCTTCTCCAGCGGGACTGGTGGGCGTGCGAGACACGCAGCCAGCTAGCGGCCATAGCAATAGCAGGCTAGAAATGCCTGAAATAACAGTTCGACGGAACCACACCATACCTTCTCCTTGCACGACGCTCTAAAGAATCGATTTATTGGCCAAACCTCTAATCTACTAGCATTTTTAGCTGCATCTAGTCACCGTTGCGCCCGGCCTAAACGTCCCGAGGGGTTAAACCCAATCCAGTCCCCGCTTCTGCTTCGCTTACAGGGCCACCTTGAACCCGCTATAGTGACCTTCAGGCAATTTCATCCGGCAGACGTTGTATGGCTTCAGGTGATTGGCACTATCCCTATCCGCCGCTTCTAGGCGGCACGCTGCTGAAGCGCTACAAACGCTTTTTTGCAGACATTGAGCTGGATACCGGTGAAGTGATTACGGCCCACTGTCCCAACACCGGACCGATGACCGGAGTCTGCCATTTAGGAGGCCGGGTGCTGGTGTCTCACAAGCCTGACCCCAAGCGCAAACTGCCCTACACCTGGGAACTTTCAGAGGTTCACGATACCGTGCCAACCTGGACAGGGGTCAATACAGCCCTGCCCAATCGCGTTGTTAAGTCAGCCCTGGAGGCCCGTCTATTTCCAGAGCTGGGGGACTACGACCAGATTTTGCCCGAGGTCTGCTACGGCAGCGATCGCAAAAGCCGCATAGATTTCGTGCTCAAAGGCGATCCTCAGCAGCCACCGATCTACGTTGAGGTCAAAAATACCACCTGGGTGCAGGGAAACCGGGCGCTGTTTCCCGACACAGTGACCACTCGGGGGCAAAAGCATCTGCGGGAGCTGATGGCGCTGGTGCCCGAGGCTAGAGCCGTAATGCTCTATTTCATCAACCGGGGCGACTGTGATGAGTTTGCCCCCGGCGACGGCCCTGATCCAGAGTACGGACGCCTGCTGCGAGCTGCGATCGCAAAAGGGGTTGAAGTTCTTCCCTGCCGCTTTGCCATCACGCCCCAAGACATTCGCTATCTCTGATTAGCTGAACTCCGCGTTTAAGCTTGTTTGTTCAGCTAAACATTTATGCACAAGACTCAACGAACCCTGCTATCAAAAGCAGAAGCTTTGGCCTAAAGACCTGCAATCCTTACACCCTAAGGTAGATTGACACGTTTCTAAATCGGCAGTTTTAGTTCCTCAACGCCGCCAAGTTAAGGGGAACTACTGAAATGAATAGACGGTTTAAAGCTCACCTCATAGGACTGTATTGATCCTGTGAATATGGGTCTTAGACATCTTTTCCACCTGAGGAAATTGGTTTTATAGAAAAAGGAGATTGACCTCTAAATCAAATGTTTTACTCCCCAGAGACCTGGGTCATTGAGGGCTTCGGCAACTGCTCGTACGCCGTCCCGCAGTGAGTAAAGCAGCTCTCAGCCAGGAGAGGTCAGCTCAACCCTAATCGAGAGTCGGCCTGTCTCTTCAGCCTACCTGCTGAACAGAGCCGTTCTCAGCCCATCCAGGCCAACCTCTGGTGTCCCCCCACTCCAGGCATGGATAGCGCCCATCTCTACGCCCTTGATAGCCACTTATTCCGACTAGGGAAGTAAGGAATCTTTGTAATGAACAGTTCGGCACACCAACAACCTGCGGATCCTGAGGTTGGCGTTTATGAATGCGAAGTCAAGCTAAAGTTTCGCATCATTGAGGAAAAAGGAGTGATGCAGAATCGAGAGCAGCTGCTGGAGCTGCTCGTAGATGCTGTTGCCTATGGAGAAGACGATTTTGTCGAATCTCTCCAGTCGGAGGTTTCCCTGCAGGAGATCTCTGAGGTCGAAGCCTCTCCCGAAATGCGCCGCCAGCTGATCCGCTTGCGAAATGCCAACTGGCGCTAGGGCCTGATGGAGAGGCTTATTCAGGCGCTCGCTCAGCGGCTGCCCTAATCTGCTAAGGTTATTTCACCCTTGCCAGCCGGGGTCTAGAAATTTCCTCAGGAAAAAAATGCTGAGCAGTTTGACACAGAGGCACCCCTTGGCTATACTAAAAAATGTCTGAAGTCCGCGCCCCCATCGTCTAGAGGCCTAGGACACCTCCCTTTCACGGAGGCGACGGGGATTCGAATTCCCCTGGGGGTATACTTCGGACCTTAAAATAAACAAAGCCCTGAGGTAGTTAAGACTACTCAGGGCTTTGTTTATTTTAAGGTCCGAAGTATACCCCCAGGG
>JACVRP010000289.1 GCA_014534385.1 Cyanobacteria bacterium Co-bin13 | reverse complement strand
CTGGGCAGCCGCAATCACATTCAGGGTCTCGGAGGGTGTGCTGATGGGCAAAGGGGCCACGAGCACGGGGGCTGTCAGTGCCTTGGAAGACCGCCCTGAGGTTTGAGCGCGGGTGATGGCCCGCATGGCATCGGTCGTCAGCCGATCCACTCGCCCTTCCAGGTAGGTGTAGTGTGTTGAAAAGATGTAGCAAAAGTCTTGTTCCTGCTGAATTGCTGCGAGCACAACCTCTACCTTATCCAGTACCTGGTTTAGATTTAGATACTGAACTAGGCCGACAACATACTCTCGCTGCAGCACAACAGCATTGAGGTCACGCAAGCCGCTGACTTCCGAGGATAGGGGTGGGGAGGCTGCGACCTGGGGGGCAGCTAAAGTAGGGGCGGCTGCCAGCAGCAGGGGGAGGGCAGCGGCGGCGACTATCCGTAACCTGTCAAACAATGGCATGAGGGTTCTCCCAAAACGTCACTGGTCTGGAGTGCTTACAGCGGCAGGCAACAGTCTTGAAAGAAAATGGCTTGGGTAAAGGCTGATTTTGCAACCCAACGAACCCTTCAAGGCCAACAGTCCAAGTTCCGCACAGGATTCATCTACAGCAACAAAGTTAAGTCAGCTCGGCCGATGGCCCAAGAACCCGCAGGCCAGTAAAAAAACTGCTGCAAACTGCGATTTTTCTGTCTCAACAGCCCATAATGAGGACGAAGATTTGAAGGACGGTCACGTACATGCCCAGAACGCCCAGTGAATATATCGTTCACATGCTGTTTGACGGCGGCCATCGCGAAGAGGTGCGCTTTCAATCCATTCAAGATTTTCAGAAGTGGTATAGCAGCGAGCTCATGCCTAAGTCTGGTTCCGACGACCTGATTAGCGTGCCTTTGCCCAAGGTCAATCCCGGTGAGTACATGGTGATTCGTCCCTCTCGAATAGTGGGTATCCGGGTGGAACCTGTCTTTAGCTCCAGCGTCGAACGCTATTAGTCGATAGGTTTTTTGACGTGGCTCGACGGCTCCGCTTTTTTCTGTCAATCCTGATAGCCAGTTTTTTGGCGGTTGTGGGATTGGCAGCGCTGCCCCAACCTGGCAATCCTGCTCCTGTCTTAGTGCCCGTGTCGCCCAGCAATTCGGCGACCCTTGCTGACCTAGGCTACGATGATGCGCTTTGGGGTAGTCCTGGAGATCGGGCTAACCTGATTCAGGCGATTGACTATAGCCTGCAGTATCTGGCAACGCCCCAGGCAGCGGCAGCGTATCAGCAGTACCCGGTACCTGAGTTTAATCGCGATCGCACCCAGCGCAGCCTGCGGCGGCTGCGGCAGCTATTGTCTAGCAGCTCTACGGCTGAAGCCTTTCAGCAGGCCGTTTTACGGGAATTTACCCTGTACCAGTCGGTAGGCCGAGACGGCGAGGGCACGGTTGATTTCACGGGCTACTTTGAGCCGATTTATTCGGCCAGCCGTACTCCCAGCGCCGAATATCGCTATCCCCTGTACCGCCGCCCGCCCGATCTCGACCGCTGGGCTACGCCTCACCCCACTCGGTTAGAGCTAGAGGGCGCAAACGGCCTGCAGGGCAGCCAGGGGCGGTTGCGGGGTCTGGAGCTGGTCTGGCTTCGGGATCGGCTAGAAGCCTTTTTGGTGCAGGTGCAGGGGTCGGCTAAGCTGGCGCTGCCTAACGGGCAACAGATGTCTATTGGCTATGCGGGCCGCACCGAATATCCTTACCGCAGTATTGGTCGGGCGTTGGTAGACGCTGGCATCTTAGAAGCCGAAGGGCTGACGCTGCCTGCCGTGATTGACTACTTCCGGCAGCACCCGGAGGCCCTAGATACCTACCTTCCGCAGAATCAGCGGTTTATCTTCTTTCAAGAAACGGCTGGCGGAGCGCCCAACGGCAGCCTCAATGTGCCCGTTACGGCTGGGCGATCCATCGCCACCGATAAATCACTCATGCCGCCCGGTGCTCCCGCTCTGATTACCCTGGATTTGCCGCAGCGGGGCTGCAATGGCGAGTGGAGCCCCCGCCCGGTCAATCGCTTTGTGCTGGATCAAGATACTGGCGGTGCAATTCTAGGCCCTGGACGGGTGGATCTGTTTGTTGGCACTGGTCCTGAAGCGGGTGCTCAGGCAGGGCTAATCAACACGCCGGGGCAGCTTTACTACCTGCTGCTGCGTCAATAGCCAACCAGTAGGATGGGCAAAGCAAAGCGTGCCCATCAAAGCCAAGATCTGTGGAAGATGGGCACGGGCTTGAGGCCCTTTGCCCATCCTACTTTTGGGCTAGTTTTGAGTTTCGTAGGCGCAGCAAAGTGTGCCCATCAAAGCTGACCTCTCACTAGCGACAGCGTATCGTTCTCCACCAAAATGTAAATCCCCAAGCAAATCAGCACCAGCGGCACAATGCGGTGACTGTACCGCTCCATCAACCGGCCAACTGTCGGGTGGCGAGAGACATAGAGTGCTACATAGCACTCAATCGCAGGCAGCACAGCATAGGTTGCTAACAAAACCACAAGCTGGGCCAGGTTGATGCTGGCAAATAGGGGAATGTACACCCCTAAGTTGTCGCCGCCGTTGGCAAAGGTGACTGCTGCAACGGTGTAGGTATGGCGGTTCCACAAAGCCGATAGCCAGGAGCGTTTTGGGGGATCTGGGCTGCTAACCTTGGTCTCTGAGGCGTCGTCATCGTCTCCGGGGTTGAAGATCTGATTGAGTGCGATCGCAATTGGCATCAGCCCCAGCATCCCAATCCAGGCCTGGGGAATCCACAGGCTGCCCACAAACCCGACCAGGCTAATCGCCACAATTCCGGCAAAGCCCAGGTACTGGCCCAGCACCACATGCCGCCCCCGAAACACGCCGTTGGTCTGTGAAAAAAACAGCGTCAGCAGAACTAGGTCATCAATATTGGTCACTACAAACGTGATGATCCCGGTGACAATTGCGGCTAAAACCCAGGGCATTTTCAACCTGCTAGATGGGTGAATACCCTCCACTATCGGATCAAGCCACTACCGGATCAAGCTAGTCGTGGGTCACCCTGCAGCACCGAATTGGCGTCTGCCCAAGCAGCAGTGATATCCTAGACAGGATGTTCAGCATTTGAACTGTCTGTCTGCGATCGCAAATGGATCGCGCTAGTGTAGGGGCATGACCGACTGTGGCTGCTCTGTGTTTTAAGGCTGCATTGGATGTCTCTGCGTTACTCCCTGATCCGTTTACGGTTGATTTGCTCTAGAGGAGCCTGAGGCTGTTCTTGCCCCTACGCCTATGGATGCTCCCTTTGAATTAACCCTGCAAATCGTGCTGACCGTGTTAGCGGGCATTACGGCTCAGGTGATCGCCGAATTTTTCAAGGTTCCCAGCATTATTTTTCTGCTGCTGCTGGGCATTGGTATTGGCCCAGACGGCCTTGGTTGGCTCAATCCTCAGTCTTTGGGGGTGGGGCTGGAGGTTATGGTTTCCCTCTGCGTTGCCCTGATTCTGTTTGAGGGGGGGCTCAGCCTGGAGCTGAAGGAGCTGGGGCAGGTATCCGCCAGCCTGCAAAATCTCGTCACCTTTGGCATTTTTGTCACCCTGGTGGGTGGCGGCATGGCCGCTCACTGGCTGGGCGAGTTTCCCTGGCCGCTAGCTTTTCTCTACGCTTCGCTGGTGGTCGTCACCGGGCCGACGGTGATCAACCCGCTGCTGCGCCAGGTGAAGGTGGACCGCAAGGTGGCCACTCTGCTAGAAGGCGAAGGTGTCTTGATTGACCCGGTGGGGGCGATCTTGGCGGTTGTCGTGCTGAACATCATCCTCAGCGGCGATGCTGACCCGCTCACGGTGGTGAGCGGCCTTAGCTTGCGCCTGGGCATTGGGGCTTTGATCGGCGGGATTGGAGGTGCCGCCATCGGCATATTTCTGAAGCAGGCCAAGTTTCTGTCGGAAGACCTGCGCAATCTGGTCGTGCTGGCAGGGCTGTGGAGCCTGTTCGGCCTAGCTCAGTCGATTCGAGGTGAGTCGGGGCTGATGGCAACCGTTGTGGCTGGTATGGTGGTGCGGGCGCTGTCCGTACCCGATGAGCGGCTGCTGCGCCGCTTTAAGGGGCAGCTCACGGTGCTGGCGGTGTCGGTGCTGTTTATTTTGCTGGCGGCAGACCTGTCCATTGCCAGTGTGTTTGCCCTGGGGCAGGGGGCGGTGTTTACCGTTCTGATTTTGATGTTTGCAGTGCGGCCCCTCAATATCTGGTTGTGCACCCGGCAAAGTGACCTCAACTGGCGACAAAAGTTCTTTTTAAGCTGGATTGGGCCTCGGGGGATTGTGTCGGCCTCGGTGGCTTCCCTGTTCTCAATTTCGCTGACGGAGCAGGGCATTAGCGGCGGCGATGCAATCAAGGCCCTGGTCTTTTTGACCATCATCATGACGGTGCTGGTTCAGGGGCTAACGGCGGGTCGGCTGGCCCGACTGCTGCACATTACAACCGACCAGCTGACGGGAGCTGTGATCGTCGGCTGCAACCCCCTGAGCCGCTTGATTGCTCGGCTGTTTAAGGAACAGGGCGAAGCTGTCATTCTGCTCGATACCAATGCAGTGTCTTGCCAGGAGGCCGAAAAAGAGGGCATCAAGGTGGTAGTCAGCAGCGCCCTAGAAGCTGATGTGCTGGAAAGGGTAGGCATGGCGACTGTCGGCACCTTGCTGGCCATGACTAGCAATGGCGAGGTCAATGCAGTCATCGCCCAGCGGGCGCTGGAGGAGTTTCAGCCGCCCCGTGTGCTGGCCGTAATGCCGGTAGAAAAGCCAGCCAACGATCAGTCCAGTTCCTCGCGGGTGCAGCCGGCTCTGGCTTCCTCCCTCTCGCTCAAAACCTGGAATACCTACCTTACGGATGGGGCAGTGCGACTGGGAGAAACCTGCATTCAAAGTGCAGCTCCCGAGGCCCAGAGGACTCATCTTAAGGGGCTAATCCAAAATGGCTCACTGGTGCCCCTACTGGTGCAGCGGGAGGACAAGCTGCAGGTCGCTGTGGCCGAGGAGGAGTGGCAGGTGAGCGATCGCATTATCTACCTCTTCCACGACCCCAAGCCCAAGCTACTCAAGCGGCTCTCGGGCGGCACCCAGCCAGCCCGGCTGACGCTCGAATCGGTGCCTGAAGTCGAGGAGTTTCCGCTGCCTGAGCCCGAAT
>JACVRP010000255.1 GCA_014534385.1 Cyanobacteria bacterium Co-bin13 | reverse complement strand
TCCGAGGCATCGACAATGCCACCTACTATCGGCTGGTCCCCGACAACCAACGCTATTACATGGACTACACAGGATGCGGCAACAGCCTCAATGTCCGGCATCCCCGCACCCTACAGCTCATCATGGACAGCCTGCGCTACTGGGTGCAGGAGATGCACGTAGACGGATTTCGCTTTGATCTGGCTGCGGCACTGGCGCGAGAGCTGTATGAGGTTGATACCCTGGCTGCCTTTTTTGACATCATCCATCAAGACCCGGTGCTCTCGACCACGAAGCTGATCGCCGAGCCCTGGGATTTGGGCGAAGGCGGCTACCAGGTGGGCAACTTCCCGCTGCTGTGGTCCGAGTGGAACGGCAAGTACCGCGACTCCATTCGAGACTTTTGGCGCGACCACAACTGTTCCCTGGGCGAGTTTGCCTACCGCCTGACCGGCAGCTCTGACCTCTACCAGGCCAACGGCAAGCGGCCCCACGCCAGCATCAACTTTGTCACCTGCCATGATGGATTTACCCTGCGCGATCTGGTGAGCTACAACCAGAAGCACAACCTGGCCAACGGTGAGAACAATCAGGATGGCGACAGCCACAACCGCTCCTGGAACTGTGGCGTGGAAGGAGACACTGACGACCCTGAGATTTTGAGGTTGCGATCGCAGCAGCAGCGCAATTTTCTGACCACCCTAATGCTGTCTCAAGGGGTGCCGATGCTGCTGGGCGGTGACGAGATGGGCCGCAGCCAAAAGGGTAACAACAACACCTATTGCCAGGACAATGACCTGTCCTGGATCCAGTGGGAAGGCATGCAGTCAGATCTGATGGAGTTTGCCCGCAGGCTGATCCACTTCCGGCAGCAGCATCCGGTATTTTGTCGACGGCACTGGTTCCAGGGGCGCGAAATTCACGGCTCGGGAGTGAGGGACATCGGCTGGTTCAACCCCAATGGCACTGAGATTAGCGATCAGCAGTGGCACGACGATGACGCCAAAGCGATTGCCGTTTTTCTCAATGGCGAAGAGATCCCCAACCCCAACCCCCGAGGTAAGCGGGTGATTGACGACAGCTTCCTGCTGCTTTTCAATGCTCAGCCAGAGCTGGAAAAGTTCGTTGTTTCTCCCCTGCTAACCCAGGCCGCCTGGCAGCAGATTTTGGATACCAAAGACACAGCGGGCTTTTTTGAACCTGGCAGGATTTACCAGCCTGAGCAGGCAGTACCGGTCGCAGCGCACTCTCTGGTGCTGCTGCGCTGCCTGCCCCAGTCCTGATTAAGGCCCTATGTCACTCACCTACGAGCGGATTTATGCTGTCGTCCGCCAGATCCCCCGAGGTCAGGTTGCCACCTATGGGCAGGTGGCAGAGCTAGCAGGGCTAGTCGGCAAACCTCGGCTGGTGGGCTATGCGCTGTACCGGGTCGATCGGGAGATGGAGGACATTCCCTGGCAGCGGGTGATCAATGCCAAAGGGGAGGTTTCTCACTCGCCCCTGCGCAACGGCTCAGACTACCTGCAGCAGGCCATCCTGGAAGATGAAGGCATTGAGTTTAACCCCCAGGGAAAAATTGACCTGGGGCGCTACCGCTGGCAGCCCTCACAGGCGCAGCTAGAGCAGGCAGCCGTTTGGGCCGTAGAGGCGCAATTAACTGCGTCCCTAGAAGGTGAATCAGATCCCCAGAGTTCCTAAGACTGCATTCTGAGAGCTGTTTTGGGGCGTAGAGACACGATTAAATTGCCCCTCTACGAGGATGGGCGGGGGTGGTAATGGGCGCAGCGATCGCAAGGCCCCTGCGGGTTAACAGCACAGCGCAGCAGCTCTGATCGGGCGTTGTAGAGACAGGTGATGTCGCCAATTACCCACTGCCCATCCAGCAAACTTTTTTCTTCGGGCAGGTCAGACTTCTGGACGTAGAGGGTGGTTTGGTGCAGTTCGTAACGGCCCGCCTTGAGGTGATAGCGGTGCCGCCGCTCCAGCACTAGATAGGTTTGACCTGCCACCTCTAGGTAGGCTCCTGGCTGGGGGTTCCAATCTAGATACACCGAACCCAAGCTGGAGCGAGGCTGGCTGAGGATAATTTCTGTGCGCTGATTCAACTCCATAACAAAGGCTGAGAGGACAAGACCGTACAGCACCCCTCAAAAACAAGTTCCTGACCGAAGTATGACCGGTCAGGAACCGTGAGGGTACTCCCGCAGAGCTTATTTACGGCTTAACTAAGCAGTGAGAACCGGGCTGACCCGCTCAACCGCTTAGCTAGGTGTCACGTTAGCTAGGCGTCTCCACGCAACGGCCGCAATACCTACGGCCGTTGCGTGGAGTTTATCTACCTGGCGCTAGGCAGCGGCCTGGCGCTCCTTGGCCTCTTTGATCACCTCTTCTGCCACGTTGGAGGGGCAGGGAGCGTAATGGGAGAAGGACATGGAGAACTGACCCCGACCCGAAGTCATGGTTCGCAGGTCGCCGATGTAGCCAAACATCTCGCTTAGGGGCACATCGGCCTTGATGCGAGCTCCCATGGGACCGGTCTCCTGAGACTTGATCATGCCCCGACGACGGTTGAGGTCGCCAATCACATCACCCATGTAGTCATCAGGCGTGAACACGTCCACGTTCATGATCGGCTCTAGCAGCTGCGGGCCAGCCTTGGGCAGAGTTTGCCGGTAGGCTGCGCGGGCAGCGATTTCGAATGCGATCGCAGACGAGTCAACCGGGTGGTAAGCCCCATCTGTGAGCGTGATCTTCAGGTCCACACAGGGGAACCCAGCTAACACACCCTTGTCGATGCTGGCCTCAAAGCCCTTCTGCACAGCAGGCCAGAATTCACGAGGCACGGTACCGCCCGTCACCTTGGTCTCAAACTGGAAGCCGCTGCCGGGTTCGCCGGGCTCGATGATGTAGTCGATCTTGCCGTACTGACCCGAACCACCCGACTGTTTCTTGTGGGTGTAGCTGTCTTCCAGGCGCTTGGTCACCGACTCACGGTAGGCCACCTGAGGCTTGCCCACCTCAACCTCAACCCCGTGGGTGCGCTTGAGGATGTCCACCTTAATATCCAGGTGCAGTTCGCCCATGCCCTTGAGGATGGTTTCACCGCTCTCCTCATCGGTTTCTACGTGGAAGGAGGGATCTTCCTGAACCATTTTGCTCAGGGCCATACCCATCTTCTCGTCTCCACCCTTGGTCTTGGGCTTAACTGCAATGGAGATCACGGGGTCTGGGAAGACCATCGGCTCCAGAGTTGCTGGATTTTTAGGATCACAGAGGGTGTGCCCCGTCTGGACGTTCTTCATGCCAACAATGGCGATGATGTCACCGGCCTGAGCCGAATCAATCTCTTCACGAGAGTTGGCGTGCATTTCCACCAGACGGCTAACCCGCTCGGTCTTGCCGGTAGCGGTATTCAGGATGGTGTCACCCTTAGACAGCTTGCCGGAGTATAGACGCGTGAAGGTGAGCGCTCCAAAGCGATCGTCCATGATTTTGAACGCCAATGCCCGCAGCGGCTTTTCGGGATCAACGTAGGCAAAGGTGCCAGTTTCATGGCCCTCTAGGTCTACCTCAGGCTGAGGCTTAACTTCGGTGGGGTTGGGCAGGTAGTCCACAACCGCATCTAGCACCAGCTGAACGCCCTTGTTCTTAAACGAGGAACCGCAGTAGGTGGGGAAAAAGGCCAGATCAATGGTGCCCTTGCGGATGCAGGCTTTGATCTCGTCGATGGTCAGCTCTTCCCCTTCCAGGTACTTCTCCATCATTTCATCGTCTTGCTCGACCGCCAGCTCAATCAGCGCCTCACGGTACTTCTCAACGTCGTCCACCATGTCGGCGGGCACGTCTTTGATCTCGTAGTTCATGGGGTCGCCGGAGTTGTCCCACACCCAAGCTTTACGGGTCAGCAGGTCAACCACGCCGGAAAACTGCTCTTCTACACCGATCGGCAGCACCATCACCAGCGGCTTAGCGGCCAGCACCGTTTCAACCTGCTTGACTACACGGTAGAAGTCGGCTCCAGTGCGGTCTAGCTTGTTGATGTAGATGATGCGGGAAACTTTGGAGTCGTTGGCATAGCGCCAGTTGGTTTCAGACTGGGGTTCTACACCACCTGAGCCACAGAACACGCCAATACCGCCATCGAGCACCTTCAGGGAGCGGTAGACCTCAATCGTGAAGTCAACGTGGCCAGGGGTATCGATGATGTTCAGCTGGTGGTCGTTCCAAAAGCAGGAAGTAGCAGCGGACTGAATCGTAATACCCCGCTCTTGCTCCTGCTCCATAAAGTCGGTTGTGGCTGCACCTTCATGCACTTCACCGATTTTGTGGATCTTGCCGGTCAGCTTCAGGATTCTCTCAGTTGTGGTGGTCTTGCCCGCGTCTACGTGAGCGAAGATGCCAATATTGCGATAGCGAGTGAGGTCTTTCATATCTGCTCTGTTGGATGAATTTCGACAAACCGTTGGTGACCACCTTCAAGCGTTACTCACAGGTTTAAGGACGCTAGCCACGCAACCAGCGCCATCGAACCTCTGTCACACTGAACATCGTTATACTATTTTAATATTTTTCACATTCGTTTAGAGTCTTTGCTGAAAACTCGTAGCCGCTCAAAATCTTGAAATGAGGACCTGAGAATTTCAAACGCCCTATTTCTTGGCAAAGCTGGGAGCGGATCTAGCAAATTCAGGTGATTGGGTATGAAGACTCCTGTTGAAACCGATGTGATTATAAGGTGATTTGGGGGTAGTGATTGAAGGTGGCTGTTTGTCCGGCTTGAGTAAAGGTGACAACGGAAAAGGCATCACGATGGTTACCCGATTCCATCCCAGGAGAGCCTACCGGCATTCCGGGTACGGCAATCCCCATCACCTCTGGTTTCTCGGCAATCAGCCGCCGAATGTCTTCTGCCGGGACATGACCCTCAATAACATACCCATTTACTTTAGCAGTATGGCAGGAGGTCAGATTGTCGGGAATTCCGTACTGCTGCTTGAGGGTTGTCATGTCTTCCCAAAGCTGGTCGGTGACTTGAAAGTCGTGGGTTTTGAGGTGGGTTATCCACTGGTGGCAGCAGCCACAGTTTGGGTCGCGGTAAACCACTATTTCCAATGGGGCTGAAGCCGAAGTGGAGGCAAGGCTGTCGGCCCTGGCGGCAGCGGCACGCTCGGTCAGGGCGAGGCTGCCAACAGCGGCAGCGACCATTGAACGAAGGCCAATCTGGTTAAAGCGTCTACGCTTCATAGTTAGCGTTTGGGAATTAGCGTTATGGGAACTTGGGGCAGCTTAGCGTTTTAGAGTGGGTGCAGCTTAGAGCTGATATAGAACCAGGCAGAATCAGGATCCTAAGGTCTATTTTGTGATTTTGCAAAGCCGTTTTTGAGGTGGTGGACCTAACTCTATTTTGTCAAGTGCAGCGGCTTTAATGGCGGGTGCGATCGCACTCCAATCATTTTTTTTGCAACGTATCTATTAGGTCAGCGAGGCTGAGCGCTGAATTCCCCACCTACCTAAGCAGGCCCGGCGGTTCAAGGTTGAGCCGTGGCTCAGTACGGCAACAACGGCAGCCTGAATGTAGGGAATGGCAAAAACGCTAAACTCAGCTTTTTGAGCTGGGTCAAAGGCCTCAAGGGCCGCAGTCAGTCCCTCAAAACCGGCTTCCTCAAGCTCTTTCCAGGAGGTGCTAGGGGCTTGAC
>JACVRP010000104.1 GCA_014534385.1 Cyanobacteria bacterium Co-bin13 | reverse complement strand
CGGGCCAGATCGTAGAGATCGTTTGCCTGTAGCCGCCCAACCGGAACATGCAGACCCACGTAATTTAGGCCCGTCTGTTTTTGGGGATAAACGCCAATATGATCCCGCTTGTCCCAGTCAATTTCATCTTCTGGAGCAGCTGAAAGCAGGGGCCGCCCCAACGCTGTTTCAACCTCAGATCGAAAGCGCTCTAGCCCCCACTCGTCGATCAGCCACATCAGCCGCGACTTTTGGCGGTTGGCCCGCAGCCCGTGATCCCGGTAGACCTCTAGAATGACTCGGCAGAGATCAACAACCGCATCATCGGGTGGCACCCAGGCGTTGAGGGGAATGGCCGCTTCGCAGCGACGGGCGGAGAAAAAGCCGCCCACCAGCACGTTAAAGCCCAGTTCGCCATCACGGTAGGCGGGGACAAAGGCAATGTCGTTGATTTCAGCGTGAACTGAGTTGTCGCGGCCGCCCTCAATGGCAATGTTGAACTTGCGCGGCAGGTTGGTAAAGGCCCGGTTGCCCTCCCCATTGCTGGTAATCATGTCCTGCACCTTGAGCACCAGGCCCTGGGTGTCGATCAGCTCATTGGCATCAATACCGGCTACCGGGGAGGCCGTGATATTGCGGACATTGTCCATGCCCGACTGCACGGAGGTCATGCCCGCCTGCTTCAGCTGCTCAAAAATGTCAGGAATATCTTCTAGGCGAATGCCCCGCAGCTGGAGGTTCTGGCGGGTGGTGACGTCGGCGCTGCCGTCTTCGCCGTAGCGCTGGATGATGTCAGCCAGCACCCGCACCTTATAGCTGCTCAAAATGCCGCTGGGCGTGCGTAGCCGCAGCATAAACTTGCCAGGGGTAACCGGACGAAAGAAAATGCCCAGCCACTTCAGACGATGGGTTAGATCGGTTTCATCAACCGCCTCCCAGCCAACTTGAGCAAACTGCTCTAGCTCATCTCTAACGACAAGCCCATCTTTCTCAGCTTTGAGCTTTTCAAACTTGTTGAGTTTTTCTTCGGTTTTGGTAGTTGAACTGACCACAGGATCACCTAACTAAGCGTTTCAAAAGACGACAAAACTGATGTGATGGGAAATTTTAAGCAGCCCTGGAAGAAAACAGGCAAGCAGCGAATTCAACGACTGACGGTAAATGATTAAAAGTTTCTGATTTTAAAAACTATGGGCCAACTTTCCAGTGCGGTTTAAAGCGAGCGTTCTAAAATAACTTGAGGGTTAGAGCAGGATCAAAAAAGGCACCTAATTGCTAATGGGGCAAAGCTGCCTCAGCGACTCGGCCAGAACCTAAAAAGCATTTCACTAAACTGTGATTTGAATCTCACGTTAGGCAACATACCCAAGGGCTTTTGTATCTGTAGACACAGTTTTGTAAACATTTTGTAAACCTTGCATGGGCTTCATGCAATTCCTGCATTTTGCCTTACTGCTTGGGTTTCGCTGGGTCTAAAAAGATCAGTAAGATACTTTGCTAGGCAGCAAAGCTCAACATCTTCTTTCTGTTACGTAGGAGGCAGGCCGCTAGCAGCAGCCTACTCGGGTAAACGCTCGAATGCTTTTTGGAGGCGCTGATTACCGGGTAAAGTGTTTCCTTTCTTGCTCGGTTCGTAACACGTGTTTTGCCCAAGGAGAAACTTCAAATTCCCAAGTAGGTTCAGCACATCCGCCTAGGGATGGTGGTCACAGTGAGTGAGGTAAATGAGATTGCGAGCAGAAACTTTTCCCGAAGCTTTTTTGAGCTGTTTAAGGCGCTTAACAAACCCCTTTACAAGAGCCTGCTAGGCACCTCCAGGTTTAGAAAGTACGCTGGGATTTTAGGAAGAATGAGTAAGGGTTAAGCAAACAATTATTTGAGCCAAGCCGTTTAAGAGCCAAGTCTAAGTCAACTTTGAAAGGACGGTAAACGTTGCACTCTTCGTTTGACACCTATTCCCCCGAGACCTATCCGCAAACAGTGTCTGCCGATGATTCTGACATCTCATTAAACAGGGCATTGAATACGCTGCTGCTGGGCAATTTTCAGGACCGTTGGGAGGTGACAAAGCGCCTGCCAACCTTTGGCGAAAAGGCGATTGCGCCAATACTGTCGCTGTTGGCAGACGATAGTTTGGATTGGGAGGTGCGCTGGTTCGCCGCCCGCACGCTGGGAGAATTTGATCGGCCTGAGGTCATTGCTGCCCTGCTGTCGCTGTTTATAGATACCGAGGATGAGGAACTGCGGCAGAGCGCAGCCGATGCCCTGACTCAGATTGGCCCGTCTGCTGTTGCGGCCCTCACTCACTCTTTGCGGGAGCGCGATCGCAAACCCATTGCAGCCCAGGCCCTGGCCCAGATCCGCCATCGCTCGACCATTCCACCCCTGCTAGAGCTGGCCCAAGACGAGTCAGCCCCGCTGCGGGCGCTAGCCCTTGAGGCGTTGGCCGGGTACCCCGAACCTCGGGTACTGCCTACGGTGCAGGCAGCCCTAGACGATCCGGCAGGAGAAGTGCGGCTACAGGCAGTTCGAGCCTTGGGGGCCTACCGGCAGAAAGTAGACCCGCAGACGCTGATGGACTGGCTGGAACCCCGTCTGCAGGACAGCCATCTGGCGGTCTGTCGGGCTGCGATCGCGCTGCTGGGCCGCCTGCCCCTACCCGCTGCTGCCGTCCGGCTGATTGCTTTAATTCAGGCCCCTACAGCGCCCCAGTTTCTGCGCCAGGCGGCTATTCAGGCTCTGGGCTGGATGGGCACTCGGCCTGCGGTGGAAGGCCTGCTGAAAATTTGGCAGGGAGCCTCGATGAGCGAACGCTCTGCCATTGTCACAGCCCTATCGCACCAGTCGGAGCCTGAGCTGCGGGAGCTAGCCGCTCAGGCTCTGCTCATTTGGCTGCAGCAGCTTTCCCTAGAGCGCTCAGCGGCAGAAAAGGCTTCAGCACCCGCAGCAGAGCTAGAGCCGCTACGGCGGCAGAGCGCCCTGGCCCTGGGTCAGATGGGGGCTGTAGCGGCCAGAGCCACCCTAGAAGCCCTACAGGAAGACCCAGACGAAGGCATGCGGCTACATGCGATCGCAGCGCTGCGACACCTGGATTAGTCCCTGAAAAATACAGTTCAATAGCCTGTAGAGATTCTGCTAAGCCCCTTCTGCCCTTTTGCCTTCTGCCCCAGATCCCTCCATCCCCTATTCCCCAGGCAGGAATTCACGGAATAGGCACGTTCTGCACCTCCGTTTAGCAGTTTTTGATACCGAGCGGTCCCCCGGCTTTTGTTATTCAGTTAACAATCCCAACCGAGGGTCGGTGGGATTTCACTGTTTGAGGTGCTAGGTCCCTATGCGTATAGAGCAGTTGCAGGCATTTTTAGCCGTTGCTGAGACCGGGAGCTTTCAGGTGGCTGCTCGCCAGTGCCAGGTAACCCAGTCCACCATCAGTCGCCAAGTGCAGGCGCTAGAGGCCGACCTGGATGCGCCCTTGTTTCACCGAGGGGCACAGGCCAAGTTAACGATAGCCGGGGAGCGGCTGCTGCCCAAGGCCCGCCGAATTTGTCAAGATTGGCTGCAGGTGTCGCGCGACATTGCTGACCTGATGGCTGGCAAGCAGCCAGAACTGTGTGTAGCCGCCATTCAGACGGTGTGTGCCCACTTTTTGCCGCCGATTTTGCAGCAGTTTTGCCAGGACTACCCCAATGTGCAGCTCCGGGTTAGTTCCCTGGGCAGCGATCGCTCCCTAAAGGTGCTGCGGGATGGGCTGGTAGACATCGCCATTGTCATGCAGAATGCCAAGCTGACAGCTCAGCCAGAAATGGCCGTAATCCCTCTCTACGAAGAAGCTGTAGAAGTGCTAGTGGCCGCTAATCATCCGCTCACGGCTTACGAAGCGGTGCCCTGGGAGGCCCTATCTCGCTTTCCCCACGTGGTATTTAAAGACGGCTATGGCATGCAGCGGCTGGTGCAGGAGCAGTTTCAGAAGTGTGAGGGCACCCTACAGGCAGCGCTGGAGCTAAATACGCTGGATGCCTTTCGGGGGGTTGTGCGGCAGGGAAACTTTGTGGCGCTGCTGCCCAAGGCGGCCCTGACTGAGTGCCGGCACGACCCAACGCTAGCAGTGCGAGCGACCGAAGCTCCCGTATTGCGTCGTCAGGTCGTGCTAGTGACCACCCACGACCGGCTCAGCATTCCACCGATTCAGCGGTTTTACGAGCTGGTTCAAGCCCTGGCCAGTGACTTTCAGGGACCTGCTGCAGCTGCTGTTTCACCGCTTGCCCTCGTTCGCTAAACTGGGAGCCACTATGAGCCAAGAATTTAGGGAATTACTGAAAAAGGTTGGCAGCGGTAGCCACACCTCCAAAGACCTGAGCCGAGAGGAAAGCGCCCTAGCCACCCGGCTGATGCTGCTGCAGGAAGCTACCCCAGCCCAAATCGGCGCGTTTATGATATCCCACCGGATCAAGCGGCCCACGGCAGCAGAACTGGCAGGCATGCTAGATGCCTACGCAGAGCTGGGCCCGACTCTGCCCGCTGTGGTCAGCCCAGTTCCGGTCACGGTGCTGAGCTGCCCCTACGATGGCCGCTCGCGCACCGCCCCAGTGACCCCTCTGACGGCGCTGATCCTGGCAGCGGCGGGGGCTCCAGTGCTGCTGCACGGCGGCGATCGCATGCCCACCAAAGAAGGCATTCCCCTGATTGAAATCTGGCAGGCCCTGGGGCTAACCCTAGAACGCCTGGAACTAGCTCAAGTTCACACCCTGCTGGAGCGTACTGGGCTTGGCTTTATCTACCTGCCCCGACACTTTCCGGCAGCCCAGGCGCTGGTGCCCTACCGCGAGCAGATTGGCAAGCGCCCACCCTTTGCCACCATTGAGCTGATGTGGTCGCCCTACGCCGGAGCCAGTCAGACCGTTACCGGCTATGTTCACCCGCCCACTGAGGGGTTAGCCCAGCAGACGTTTGAGCTGCAGGGGCTGCAGCGCTTTATCACCGTCAAGGGCCTGGAGGGCAGCTGTGATTTGCCTCGCAGCCGCACCGCTATCATCGGCCTGGGGCAGCCCGACGGCTCCTTTGAACGGCTGCTGCTGCACCCGCGAGACTACGGCTTTGCCGCAGAAGACGTGCCCTTTGAAGGGGATGAGTGGCTGCACCGATCGATGGCATCCGTGCTGCAGGGCGAGCCCAGCGAGCTGATGCGCTCTACCGTTTGGAATGGGGGCTTTTACCTGTGGCGCAGCGGCGCTAGCGAGACTTTTGAGGCCGGGCTAGTGCTGGCAACAAGCCTGATCCAGCAGGGCCAGGTCCAGGCCAAGCTAGATCAGTTACGCCAGGCCGTTTTAGACCTGGCGCTGGCGACTTCATCGGTGGGTTTGAGCTAGTTAGGAGGTCCGCTGGACGAAGCAGCTTCTGCACCCTGCCAGGCTGGCGCGAGTTCTCGCTCCATGGGCTGGTTGAACAGCACCAGGGTCGTGCTGGGATTGCTCTGGAAGCCGATGCGTTCGTAAAAGCCCTGCTGGTGCGTGGTCATCAGGTAGACACGCTCAACCTGGCTGACGTGGGGGTGGCCCAAAACAGTCTGCACCAGCTTGCGGCCCAAGCCGCCGCCCTGATAGCTAGGGTCAATGACTACATCCCAAATGGTGGCGCGGTAGACTCCGTCAGAGGTGGCGCGGGCAAAGCCAATCAGGGTTTCTTGATCCCAAACGGTAACGACTGGGTGGCTGTTTGCGATCGCAACCGCCATCTCCTGCATACTTCGGTTTTTTGCCCAAAAAGCAGCGGCCTGAAACAGCCGGTAGAGCTGATCCAAATCAGACTCCGAAAAATCTTCGCTGTACTGGAAATGAACGTGGCTACAGTCCATTGCGGCGGTTACGTCCTTACGATCAAGCAGTTAGTCGGGCAGTAACGGCACTTATCACAAAATGCTTCACTAAAGCATAAACAGATTTGTCTGAATCGGGGTATACCGAAAATGGGGGATTCAGGCCAAAAATCAGCATTCTTTGACATCATTTGGCCTAATTCTCCAGAATGGTTAGCCACAGACGGTTTTGCGTCTTTTTACTCCTTCTGTAAATCCCCTTGAGCGTCTCTTTTGAGCCATTCAGTCCAGCCCAAAGCCCAGATGATAGGATGAATAAGCCCATCAGCCCAGTTTGGCCCGATTTGCTTTGCCTGCCAACCTTTCCTAGCAACCTGAATCGGAGCACTGGCTTGAGGTGCGGGAATCGTCCCTTGCAACGCCTCAGTACATTACGATTTACTAAAGTCTTAACCCCTACGCTGTCCTGGTTCCTTAATCCATGCTGAAGAACCTTCTGGGTGATCCCAATACCCGCAAGCTCAAGAAATATCAGCCCGATGTGGCTGAGATCAACCTCTTGGAAGAGGATATCAAGGCACTCTCCGACGAGGCGCTCTCTGCCAAGACCGGGGAGTTTAAGCAGCGGCTGGAAAAGGGAGAAACCCTCGACGACATTTTGACCGAAGCCTTTGCCGTGGTGCGCGAAGCCTCCCGGCGAGTGCTCGGCATGCGCCACTTCGACGTGCAGCTAATCGGCGGCATGGTGCTGCACGATGGTCAAATTGCTGAAATGAAGACCGGGGAAGGCAAGACCTTGGTCGCAACCCTACCTTCTTACCTCAATGCCCTAACCGGCAAAGGCGTTCACATCGTTACGGTGAACGACTATCTGGCCCGCCGAGACGCAGAGTGGATGGGTCAAATCCACCGCTTTTTGGGCCTGACCGTGGGGCTGATTCAGCAGGGCATGTCCCCGACTGAGCGCAAGTTTAACTACGGCTGCGACATCACCTACGGCACCAACAGCGAGTACGGCTTTGACTACCTGCGCGACAACATGGCCACTGCCATGCAGGATGTGGTGCAGCGCCCGTTTAACTTCTGTGTGATTGACGAAGTCGACTCGATCTTGATTGACGAGGCCCGCACGCCGCTGATCATTTCAGGCCAGGTAGAGCGGCCCAGCGAAAAGTACACCCGGGCAGCAGACGTTTCCCACGAGCTTAACCCCGAGGAGCACTATGAAGTAGACGAAAAAGCCCACAACGTCCTGCTGACCGACGAGGGCTTTATCAGGTCGGAGGAGCTGCTGGGCGTCGTTGACCTCTTTGACCCCAAAGATCCTTGGGCCCACTACATCTTTAACGCGCTCAAGGCCAAAGAGCTATTTGCCAAAGACGTTAAATACATCGTCCGCAATGGCGAGATAGTAATCGTCGATGAGTTTACTGGGCGGGTTATGCCTGGTCGTCGCTGGAGCGATGGTCTGCACCAAGCCATTGAGGCCAAGGAGCGGGTAGATATTCAGCCCGAAACCCAAACGCTGGCCAGCATTACCTACCAAAACTTCTTCCTGCTCTACCCCAAGCTGTCGGGTATGACCGGCACTGCCAAGACAGAAGAAGCCGAATTCGAGAAAATCTACAACCTGGAAGTCACCATCATCCCGACCAACCGGGTGAGGGCTCGTCAAGACGTTTCCGACGTGGTCTACAAGACTGAGGAAGCCAAGTGGAAGGCAGTCGCGACAGAATGTGCAGAAATGCACGAGCTGGGTCGCCCTGTCCTGGTAGGCACGACTAGCGTTGAGAAATCGGAATTGCTCGCTAGCCTCCTGCAGCAGCTGGGCGTGCCCCACAACCTGCTCAATGCCAAGCCTGAGAACGTGGAGCGCGAATCGGAGATTGTGGCTCAGGCCGGTCGCCGGGGAGCCGTCACGATCGCAACCAACATGGCGGGTCGAGGCACAGACATTATCCTGGGGGGTAACGCCGACTATATGGCGCGTCTGAAGGTGCGCGAGTACCTTATGCCCCGGATTGTGAAGCCGGAGGATGAGGACGAGTTTTCGGTGACGTCGGTGCCCGGCGCTAAGGGTCGTGGCCCTGCCCAGGGCTTTACTCCCGGCAAGAAAGCTAAAAGCTGGAAAGCCTCTCCCGATATCTTCCCCACCGAGCTTTCGGCAGAAGCTGAGGCGGCGCTTCGTAGCGCGGTCGATCTGGCGGTGAAGACCTACGGCGAGCGCAGCCTGCCCGAACTGCAGGCCGAAGAGAAGGTTGCGATCGCAGCCGAAAAAGCCCCCACCGACGATCCCGTGATCCAGAGCCTGCGGGAAGTCTACAACCTGATCCGCCACGAATACGAGCGCTTCACCGAGGCAGAGCACAATGAAGTGGTTAGCCTGGGCGGCCTCCACGTCATGGGCACAGAGCGTCACGAGTCCCGCCGGATCGACAACCAGCTGCGAGGTCGGGCCGGACGGCAGGGCGATCCTGGCTCCACCAAGTTTTTCCTAAGCCTGCAGGACAACCTGCTGCGGATCTTTGGCGGAGATCGAGTGGCAGCCCTGATGAACGCCTTCCGGGTCGAAGAAGACATGCCGATTGAGTCGGGCATGCTCACCCGTTCTCTGGAGGGGGCGCAGAAGAAGGTTGAGACCTACTACTACGACATTCGTAAGCAGGTCTTTGAGTATGACGAGGTCATGAACAACCAGCGCCGCGCCATCTATGCCGAGCGCCGTCGAGTCTTAGAAGGGCAAGACCTCAAGGAGCTGGTCATCGCCTACGCCGAGCAGACCATGGACGACATTGTGCAGGCGTACATCAACCCAGAGCTGCCGCCCGAAGAGTGGAAGCTCCCCGAGATGCTCGAAAAGATCAAGGAGTTTGTCTACCTGCTGGCCGACCTGACTCCAGACCAGATAGAAGACCTCTCGCTGGGCGAAATTCGCACCTTCCTCCACGAGCAGGTGCGGATTGCCTACGACATCAAGGAAGCTCAGGTCGATCAGATCAAGCCGGGGCTGATGCGCGATGCCGAGCGGTTCTTTATCCTGCAGCAGATCGACACCCTTTGGCGCGATCACCTGCAGCAGATGGACGCCCTACGGGAAACGGTAGGCCTGCGCGGCTACGGCCAACAAGATCCGCTGATTGAGTACAAGAGCGAAGGCTATGAGCTGTTCCTCGACATGATGACGGGGATTCGCCGGAACGTGGTCTACACCCTGTTCCAGTTCCAGCCACAGCCGCAGCCGCAGGTGAGAACGTCCCAGGAAGTCGTTTAAGCCTCAGTTAGCCCGCTGCCATAGCCGGATCACCTCAGTCACTACTTGGCGATCCGGCGGCGGCGAGATCTGGCTGGGTGGATTGACCTCAGCCCCTGGAATCCCCTGATTCCAGGGGTTGTTTGGCACGCTTTCTAGATCGACGCTGGGGTTGACCGGACGAAAGCCGTGCTGCACAAAGACTGCCTGCTGTTCGGGCGCAGCCAAAAACGCAAGGAAAGCGCGGGCTGCCTTGGCCTCCCCGCTGCTCACATCTTGCCGAAGAATGGCAGCGGTCGAGACCGTTTCCACCGTGCGATCTAGGTAGTAGATTTCGTAGTTTTGAGTCTGGTTAGTCCGCGACTGCTCCCAGCGATGTAGGGCAATGCTCTCGTAAACGGTGGCAACGTCGGCGTCATTGGGGCCTCGGGTGATAAACTCCTGCAGCAAAATATCTGTAGAACGGGGCGGCTGGTAAACCGAGCTTTTGACCTGGGAAAAGAGGGTCTGTACTGGCGGTGTGTTGAGGGCAGCAGGGCTGAGGGCTGGCGTGTTGAGCGCGGCCTCTGACCAGAGGGTGAGGGTGAGCTGGCCGCTGTTAGAACGGGTTGGATCGGTGGTGACAAAGTCAAAGCTGCCCCAGGCCGGGTTGCCGCCAATTGTGCCCCAGTTGGCTTGCTCAATCGCCTCCTCCAGGCGCGACCACTGGAACTGGCCGTTGGGAAAGAGGGCATGGCCGCGCTCGGGCCATGCGATCGCAACCAGCAGCGTTTTTGCCACCGG
>JACVRP010000360.1 GCA_014534385.1 Cyanobacteria bacterium Co-bin13 | reverse complement strand
GTCAGCGTGACCGCTTTGCCGCCCGTTAAACCGGGGATTTGGATCAGCAGTGTGGTTGAAGCTTCTGGGTATTCGGCCTGGCCCCAGCTGAAATCCGTTAGCGATCGCATCTCACCCGCCGCAGACAAAATGACAAAGCCTGCCGCCTGGGGCGATGCCGTAAAAACGCAGCCAGTGTGAAACAGAAGCCAGTCGCGGCTGGCCTGGCCCACGGTTGCATCCGTCCAAACCTGAGTTTCTAGGTCGAGCAGAGTTAACGCTGCGGCCGCACAGGCAGGCGTTAGCCATGCAGGCGCATTCAGATCAACCTCCAGGTCATAAATCCGACCGGGATGGGCCAACGCGCTGAGCAACTGCCGAAAAGTCCGCTGAGCATCGTGAACCGGATCGGCAAATCCGCGTAGCTGGGTCACCATAGCGGCTTCTACTCCCCTCGCACCATCGTAAAAAAGTTCACCCGCGTCGCTTCTACCTGACGGGTCTGCTGCTGCCGCTGCCGCTCTAGGGCGGTCTGAATCGGCTCAATCACGTTTGCCCAAACGGTCTCATGCCAATTCGTGTGCTGCAGCAGCGCATCGCAGAGGGCTGCCAGCTCGGCATGGCGCTTTGATCGACCAGCCACGTAGCTAAACCCTGAAATCGGTGGGTCTGACGCAGATCCTGCTAGCTGCACCACACAGCGGGTCATCGTCATTTCTCCCAGGTTAAACGCCTGACCTGTACCGCCCGCTCGACCTCGCACCATAGCCAGCCCCGTTTCTGCTGGCCGCAGCAGATCGTAGGCTGGCAGATTACCCAGACCCGCTAGACACTGCTCTAGCTGCTCAGCCGGGGCTTTGGCAAGAGTTGCCATCCAGATCTGGCGCGGGGTAGACGTTTGCATGGCTAGACTTAACCTGGTCTTAACAAAAATCTAGATGTCTAGACAAATAATGGGATAGTCAAAGGAGTTTGGCAAGTTATCTGCGACACATTGTGCGATCGCACAATGTGTCGCACCCAATGGCTAGGGCCTGTAAACGCTTTGCAAAGCATTATCCAGGTCGGCCATCAGGTCTTCGGGGTGCTCTAGCCCTACCGACAGGCGCAGCAGGTTGACTGGGGTTTGGGTGCCTGGGGCCTCAATTGAGGCGCGGTGCTCGATCAGGCTGTGGGGGCCGCCAAAGCTGGTGGCGCGAGTGAATAGCTTGACCTCAGCCGCTACCGCCAGAGCTATTTCCTGATTGCCCTTGACCAGGATTGAGAGCAGACCGCCGTAGCCGCTCATTTGTTGGACTGCGATCTCATGGCCCGGATGTTCAGCCAATCCCGGATACAGCACCTGCTCCACGGCGTCATGCTGACTGAGAAATTCGGCTAAGCGTTGGGCATTGGCAGCCTGAGTCTGCACTCGGCCAGGAAGTGTTTGCAGACCTCGCAGGGTGAGCCAACAGTCAAAAGGCGAAGGCACTGCGCCGCCGATTCCTTGAATCAGGCGAATCTGGTTAAACAGAGGGTTCAACTCTCGCGTTACAACCACACCGCTAATGACGTCACTGTGGCCAGCTAAATATTTCGTGGTGGCATGGATAACCAGATCGGCTCCGTGATCCAGCGGGTTTTGCAGCACGGGGGAAGCTACCGTGTTGTCACAGGCCAGGTAAGCCCCTGCCGCATGGGCCAGCTGGGCAACAGCCTGAATATCGGTGACGGCCAGCTGTGGGTTGGAGGGCGTCTCGATTAGAATCAGCCGGGTGTTGTCTCGGATCGCCTGCTGCACCGCTGCCAAATCGGTCGTGTCAACCAGGTCGAAGGCCAGGCCCCAGGGGGCGAAGATTTTCCGCAGCATTTCCTGAATACCAAAGTAGACGCTCTGCGGAGCAATGACGTGGTCGCCAGTCTCTAATGCCTGAAAAACGGTCATGGTAGCGGCAGAACCGGAGGCAAAGGCGGCAGCTTCGGTGCCGTGCTCCAGGGTTGCGATCGCACGCTCTAGCGCCTGCCGATTTGGATTGCCGCTGCGAGAGTAGACATAGTCGTAGGGATAGGTGCCGTCGGCAGCGCGCTCAAAGGTGGTAGACAGATAAATCGGGGGCACCACTGCACCCATCGCTGCGGCCTCTTGAACAGTGGCCTGAATAATTTGGGTTTCGATATGCATGGTAAGCAAGAGAAGGCTTTTGCAGGATTGTAAAGCAGCCAAGTGCCTTCCCCCGCTGTGCAAACGGCCCAACCCCAGGAAAATCAGGGAATATCACAATCCTTCAAGGCCCGTCTTAACCCCTTCTTAAATATTTAATTTCTTTTGGAGAAGAAACCATAAAGAGTTCTAAGTACTTCCAACAGGTTTGAAGACTGTTTCGTATCATGGTTTACATAAAACAGTTCTTTTATTAGTCAAATTAACTCTTTACAAAATAGACCTGTTCAGGAGCGTCTTTCCTGCAGTCTTTTTTGGAATGTAGCGCTTCCTAGTCTTCCGAGGGCAAGGTCTTCCTTCATGAGGAATCCTCCAACTTATTGCCCAAACTAATATCTCCTCAACTGCTATGAATTGGCTCAATCTCCTAGGTACCTCTGCCCGCACCTCTGCTACAGCCCAAGCAGGGCAGCAGTCAAAGCGAGTCAACAGCAGCTGGTTTAGATTTTCCTACAGATTTACAACTGGCCATTTGCTGCTAGGCACGGTTGAGGGGGATTTTTTAGTCAACCTGCCCCATCTGGTGTTTAACCTGCGTCATTTAACGGCAGCTTTGCAGGATCAGCGCTCGCGCACCGTGCTGCAGTTTGATCGGGTTTTTGGGCAGTTTGATCTGACGTCGCCTGAGGTGCTCTTTTCTGGCTCTGATTCGGGGTCGGAGTCATTCTTCTGCTTTAATTACCGGGGCAGTGAAGCTATCGTTTTTGACGGCACTGAGGGAGGCTGGATTGCCTCTGGCTGGGTACCTGCTACCTGGCAGGTAGAGACGCTCGGCGGCAGTGATGCGGCAGGTTTTTGGGGACAGCGCCAGGGACAAGAACAAGTAGCAGTGCACCAGATCTGATTAATGCCCTCAACAGTCTTGCCCATGCACCTTTTCACAGGCTGAAAAGGTCGCTGTGAAGTTGGGCCAAAGGGGGAGTTCTGCGGAGAACTAGGGAGGTGCATCTGGGCGCAGCTGCGGCGTTATAGCTGGGTGGTTACAAAAGCGGTAACCAAGTTTTTGGCAGCTGATTCAGCCGCCATACTGGCAGCAATTGCTTGTTTGAGAGGAGGTTGGCTTTGCTGCGAGATGCCCGAGATTACCAAATTTTGTTTTTGTCTTTGTTTTTGCTGCTAGGGCTGGCAACCCGCGACTGGACCCTGCGACCGGCAGGGGTGGGATGTGCGATCGCAGCCTGTCTACTGACCCAATGGCTGCTGACGAAGGTTGTTAGCTGGCGGCAGTCAGCGGCAGCAACAAGGCTCCCGCTAGATATCACCTCCGCAGTCGCTGAGCCCCTGCCGGTTTCTTTTAACTGGCGCAGCCCTCTGATTACGGCCCTGGGTCTCAGTCTGCTGCTGCGGGTGGATCACCTGCCAACGATGGCGCTGGCGGGCTTTTTTGCGATCGCCAGTAAGTTTGTGCTGCGGGTGGGCGACAAGCACTTCTTTAACCCAGCCAACTTTGGCATTATTGCAGTGCTGCTGCTGACGCACGATGCCTGGGTATCTCCCGGCCAATGGGGCGAGGAGGCCTGGTACGCCCTAATTTTTCTGGGGGCGGGGGGGCTGGTGCTGAAGCGGGTGGGCCGCTGGGATACAACTGTGGCCTTTCTCAGCACCTACGCGGCCCTAGAAGCGCTGCGGAATCTCTGGCTGGGCTGGAGTTGGGATGTGTGGGCGCACCGGCTGATGAGCGGGTCGCTGCTGCTGTTTGCTCTATTTATGGTGACCGACCCCCGCGCCATTCCCAATGCTAGGCCAGCGCGGCTGATCTGGGCGGCTGCGATCGCACTTGTCACCTTTGGGCTGCGAAACTACCTGTTTCTGCCCACAGCGGTCTTTTGGGCGCTGTTTGCCCTGTCGCCGCTGACGCTGCTGCTAGATTATCTGTGGGCCGCGCCTAGATTTACCTGGAAGCGCCTGCCCCTGAAGCCGCTGGGAACCTCGCTGGGGGTGATGGGTGGCGTTGCGATCGCGCTCTTTACCCTGGCTCCTGCGGCCTGGGCCTTCTGCGGTTTCTATGTGGCCAAAGCCGACACCAACCTTTACAACCAGGCATCGCAGGTGATCATCGCGCGAG
>JACVRP010000016.1 GCA_014534385.1 Cyanobacteria bacterium Co-bin13 | reverse complement strand
CCCTGCTTCTTTGTGACGGAATCGGGTAGCTCAATCAATTTGGGTTCTCTGTGCGGCGGTAGCGAAGGCCCTAGACCGGCATCGGCCCCCTCTGCACCTCAGGCTCCCCGACCTACTCAGATGCCAACGGAGCAAAGGTACGCCTTCCCACAAACCCTTCAATCCGCAGGATTTTACCTGTGGCAGAGCGGACGCTTTGACAATATTGGGTTTGATGTGTGGGCTAAGCGGGGCGGTGGCGGCTGCTATTACTTCCTTTGGGGCCAGTCCTACCCAGCAGACCGCAGCAACCCTGAGGTGGTTGTGTTTTTTGACAGCAACACCATCTTTGTTAGAGCAGAAGTGGTAAGAGCCTGTTATTTCAATGGAGCCTTGAGTTCTACCTGCAGTCAAACAGAAACGCGTATGCCTGCTCATACCCGATATGTAGGATCATGTGCCTTCCCCTGGCAAATAGTTTCTGGAAGGCAGTGTGGGACTGGAGCGGCTATGCTGCGACCGGGCAGTGCACTGTGAGGCAGGTTTTCTAGTCAGGGGCGTAAACCTCAGCAGAAATACCCTGCTGCTGCAGCTGCTGTACTAAATCTTGGGCCGAAGACTGCTGCTCAAACGCACCCATCTGAATTCGCGCGCCCACTGGAAAGTTCCGCACGTAGGCTTCACCCACGGCGTCGCGGGCATTGGAAAGAGACTGATCGCCTGTGTAGTCTGTGACCACGTAGTAGCTGGTGGCAGCGGCGGGGGCAGCCGCTACAGGCTGGGGGCTAGGAGAAGGTAGCGGGGGCGGGGCAGCCTGAGGTTGCGGACTGGGAGCGGGGGCTGCGGGCCTGGGAGCCGCTGGGGCAGCTGCTGCTGGAGCGGGCGCTCTAGGGGCCTGTACCGGGCGCACTGTGGCGGGTACTGTAACGGGCGGGCGAATGGCAACAGTGGGGGCAGGCGTGGCTGCTGCCGGGGCAGGTGTGGCTGCTGCTGAGTCATTGGCAGGCGTGGTCTGATTCGTCGCTTGTGCAGGCAAAGAACCGGACGGCCCGACCAGGGTGAGGGGGGTGGAGGCTATCGTTGGGGCATTGGCAGTACCTGAAGGCAGAGTGCTGAGGGAGCCTCGGTTTAGATCAACAAACTCTCTTTGGGAGAGGTCTGGGCCTAGCCCTTCCAAGCCCGGTTCAAACACCCCGTCTGCTGGAGTGTCGCCAGTTGCCGAAAGGTCCCCGGCGGCCTCTGATTGGCCTCTTAGCGCCTGCAGGGTCGGGTGGTTCCAAAGGTGACCGATAGCTGTGGGATTGGTCAGCAGGTACCCCAACCCGGCACTGCTGACCAACAACAGCAGGAGTGCGCCGATGCCCAAAGGCGTTGTCAGCCGCCGGATCAGTGAGGGGGAGTAGTCTGTATCCCCAACGGGTAGGGCAGGCTCATCTGCCGCTGTGCTTCTGAGCAGAGCTTCGGTGGTTTCCAAAAAGTCGTCTGGAATTGCCTCGTAGGTCGCTAGCGATCCTTCTGGACTGACGACATGAGGTTCAGGGGCGTCTAGTGGGGTTTCAATTCTGGCTAGGGGACTGCCTACGGATACAGCGGTCTGGTGTAGCCGAGGATTGGGCGGCAGCGGCGGCGGCAGCGGCGTCCCTAAGGCAGCGGTTTCCAAAGGGGCTGCTGTCTGGGCTTCTGTTTTGCCCTCTACCTGAATCAGATCAAGGGACTTGCGGCGTCTCCGAAACGCCAGTCCTCGGGGAGCCGGTGGGGAGACGCTGCCCTTGCGGCTCTGGCGGTAGCGCATTAGCTCTGTTTCAAGGTCTACTGACAGGCCAGCCAAAGCTTTTTGCAGCGGCGGTTTGAGGCTGCTGTCGGAGTTAGAAGCTGGAGCTGAGACTAAGGATTGCCTGGGCATGGGCTGCGGCTACTCTTTCTGAAAGGGGTGAGGTGAGAAGACTCAGACACATATGTTACTGATTTCTTCTGCCTTGACAAGCTGTTTTACTAAGAATTGACCTGTTTCTGTAGAATCGACCCATAGAATTAGTCCAGGAATGGCTAAATCTAGAAATAAATTCAAGAACTGTTTGAGGCCGGTGCTGCCCAGACCCAGCAATACCTACAGGAAGAATTCTTTAAGAGACAATGCCCCTAGATGCCCTTGGTCAGTTAATTAACCAGCTAGAAGCTCAGCCCCAGTGGCGCAGGCAGGGGCAGTTTCGCCGGATACAGGACTGCTGGCCCCGTGTGGTTGGCCCTTCCGTAGCCGCTCAAACTCAGCCTGTGCGAATTGACCAGGGGGTTTTGTTTGTCGCGGTTGCCAACGCCACCTGGAGCCAAACTCTCACCTTTGAGCGCCTGCGGATTATAGAGAAGCTCAACGCTCTGGTCACGCCGCCAATTCAAGATATCCGTTTTTCTACCGGAGACTGGTTTCGTCGCCCCCGAGATCAGCGGGAGCGATCGGGAGCAGATGAGGAGGGGTTGCGATCGCACCCCAGCTACCTAGCCCAGGCCATGCCCCCGGTTGCTCCAGTCCCGTTCCCCAAGACTGCCCTCGAGGCCTTTCAGCAGTGGGCCGACCGCCGCCAAGCAGAAGCCCGTCGTCAGGCCCAGTGCCCGCGCTGCAGCTGCCCCTGTCCAGAGGGCGAGCTGAAGCGCTGGTCAATGTGCAGTCTCTGCATCGCCAAAGGCTGGCAGGCTCGGTAGCTGCCTAGAAAATTCCCTAGGAACCCTGTCGCTCTTTTCTACAAACTGCCGCTCGCCCAGTCAGTCTAGAGAGCGGGTCATCAAGACCGAAGCAGGGGTATAGCCTAGTTTCTGGTAGAGCTTTAGCGCCGCCTCGTTGCTGCTGAGTACCTGCAGGGCAATCTGCCGATCGCCGCGCTGCTGGGCCCACCTCTGCCCCTGCTCCAGTAGAGCCGTAGCCAGCCCCCGCCGCCGATGGGCAGGCTCTACAAACAGCAGCAGCACGTAGGCGTGTCGTTCACCGCTGCGCTGGTCAACCGCATTGCCCAACCAGAGGCAGGCTACTGGCGAATCTCTCTGGCTTTCTTCCCCGGGTTTGTCGGCATAAACCCACCAGAGCGGCGTTTCACTTGAAAAATGCTGATCTACGGTGGCAGACACATGACTGAGGGATTGGCCTGGGCTGATCTCGGAGTGAGTTCGGCGCATAACCTTCACTAGCAGCGCCCGGTCTAGTCCCGAGCCCCGCTGCAAACAGTAGCCCGGCAAAAAGCTCATCAGCGCAGCCGTTTCCTCTAAATGTCTTGTACGGGTAAACGCCTTACACGGGGTAGTCAGGTTGACCGTGCAGCAGCATTGAAATTCCTGGAGGCAGCGAATCTCCTGCAGACGAAACCTCAGGCGCTTGAATCGGCTGCTCCAGAGTTTCAACTGGGGCGGGGGCCATCATGTCGCTGGGCAAAAAAATCCGGGCGCTGACAGCAACCATCGCCACCACAAAAATAAGAACAATAAAGAGCGGGGCAATATAGGCGCGGAAGAAAGCCATAGGGCAATGCCAACGAGGGAACGGGTAGAAAAGAGACGAGCGCTGCAAAAAATTGAGGGTATGAACGCTGCAGGCAGCAGATGGCAACGGCTAAGCCTGACGTTCATGTTTCGTTACACCTATTTTAATCTTACACGTCCCTGGAGCGATCCCACTCCTTCTCTAGTCCAGTTCAGCCAGAGCGGCTTCTCATACTTCCTGCCGGGTTTAGCCCCTTAAATACTCGGGGAAATACGGATGCTCTAGGCTCTGCTTCAGGCGTCCTTGGTAAATCCTCGATAAAAATTTTGTGTTTATTCCGCAAACTCTCCCTATTCCTGAGCAGGTTCGTTAGGCTAGATCACATCGCTTATCGCGCAGTCTGCAAACCATTTGCACATCGAAATAGGCGTCTCCTGATGGGGTTCCCCGGCTAACTGCCGGGGTTTTTATTGGCTATTTGTCAGATCTGGGTTCACATCAAGGAATCGCCCGCTTTTGCCGCATCTTATCGGTAGGGGCTACAGGCTGAAATAGCGGTCATTACGACAAAGGCAAACCTGCAGGTTTGCCTTTTAGTCGGCTATCGAATGAACGCTGCAAACAGCTTCCTCAGCCCCTGTCTACATGGGTCGGTAGACCCGGTAGTTGATATTTGGGAAGATGTTGTCGATGGCTTCTACCTTCTCTAGCCAGCCCGAGTCAACTTTGCCTTGGTTGACGTCTTCCCAGATCTTGTTGAAGCGCATCAGGTGGGAGCGGGTGCGGCGCACTGCGTAGGGCACCATCGTTCCGGTTCGCATGATGAACGCCCAGTCGGAAGATTGCGCTAGCAGCAGTTCCCTAGAGGCTTGGTTGAGTGCTTTCCACTCCAGTTCATCGGTCGGTTCGCGCTTGGCCAGCTCAATCATGCGTTCTGCCGCTTTGTGCAAGTGGGGGTAGATCCAGGAATTGGTCTCGTTGAGCCAGTATTCATGAAAGCCTTTGTAGCCCCAGCTTGACTGGGAGGGGCGACAGACCTGCTGGGAGGGATTGTTTTGCAAATAGTCGGCCAGATGGGTCATCTCGTAGGTGCCCTGGTCGTACCAGCTCTTGCGGAACAGGTAGTCGATAAACCAGGGGCCTTCATACCACCAGTGGCCAAACAGCTCAGCATCGTAGGGAGAGACGATGATCGGCGGGCGCTGCATCAGGTTGTGCAGATACTGCACCTGCTGCTCCCGGTTAAACATGAAGTTGCTGGCGTGTTCAGCCGCTTTTTCGCGAGCCCAGTAGGGGTCATACCAGTCTTTCTCTGAAAGGCCCAGCCCCTTACCCGTAATCTTGTGGTATTTGATGCCCACGTTTTTGCGCTGGCCGTTGGGCATGACGTAGGGCTTGATGTACTCGTACTCAGCATCCCAGCCCAGGTCACGGTAAAACTCCCGGTACTCGGCAGCGCCGGGGTAGCCCACCTGAGACGACCACACCTGCTGAGACGATTCATGGTCTCGGCCAAAGGCAGCCACGCCAGCTTCGGTGAAGATTGGGGCATAGGAGCCAAAGCGGGGCCGAGGCCGAGCATAGAGAATGCCGTGGCCGTCGGTCAGGAAGTAGCGCAAGCCGGCATCGGCCAGCATCCGCTCTAGTCCTTCGTAATAGGCGCATTCGGGTAGCCAGATGCCCTTGGGCGGTCGGCCAAAGTTTTCTTCGTAGTGCTCACAGGCTACCTGGATTTGCGCCCACACCGCCTGGGGGTACATCTTCATCAGCGGCAGGTAGCCGTGGGTTGCGCCGCAGGTGATGATTTCTAGATTGTTGCTGTCTTGGTACTGCTTGAAGGCAGTGACCAGATCGCCGCTGTACTGCTCCCAGACCTGGCGGACGTGGTTAAACTCGCGGGCGTAGTGTTCGGCTAGGTAGCGCAGGTGGCCGTTATGGACGTTGCGTTCAACCTCCATTTCAGCCAGTTCTTCAAGCTGGGCCAGGTGAGCGTCGTAGCGCTCCTGCAGCAGCGGGTCTCGCAGCATCGACACCAGTGGCGGCGTCATGCTCATGGTCAGTTTGAAGTCAACTCCGTCTCGCTTTAACCCCTCGAACATCGTGAGCAGAGGGACATAGGTTTCGGTGATGGCCTCAAACAGCCATTCCTCCTCTAAAACGTAGTCGCTTTCGGGGTGGCGAACGAAGGGCAGGTGAGCGTGGAGAACCAGAGCGAGATATCCGATAGCCATAGGCGCAAGTAACCGGGGTCAGTGGATGCGGCGGACAGGGTCAAAAGAATGAAGTCAGTGGATCTTGACGTTGCCAAAATTGTAAAGCAAAAGTTAAGCGCTAAAGATTGTGCAGATTGCTTTGATTATTGTCGGAGCTGCCTAGAGCACGGCCCCTCTTCCAAGCAGGAATTCCTCGAAGAACCGCTGCTAGCAGGGGCATTGCTCTGCCCGGTCGAAGGCAGCCTCACAATGACCTACCCAAAAAGATATGAACTTTTACAAAGCGAAAACTCTCGCAAATTAAGTTGACAATCTCCTGAAATTTTCACCAAAGTCAATCCGCTAGAAAGTCCACAGATAACTATTTGGTGGAAGTAAATTGCTTCTGGATCTGCTTAAGGGTCTGGTACATTTCCGGCAGGCGATTATAGACTGCGGTGGCTCGTAAAAACAGCTTGTGCGGAATGGCCGGCATGCCAGTAACAATGGTGCCGGGTTCGACATCGCTGTGAATACCGGCTTTGGCAGTTGCGATCGCACCATCGCCAATCTTGGCCTGGTTGGCAATGCCGACCTGCCCCGCCAAAATCACCCGGTTGCCGATGGTG
Source organism: Cyanobacteria bacterium Co-bin13 (assembly GCA_014534385.1). Taxonomy (GTDB): domain Bacteria; phylum Cyanobacteriota; class Cyanobacteriia; order Phormidesmidales; family Phormidesmidaceae; genus JACVSF01. The sequence continues at coordinate 12,674 of JACVRP010000016.1, read as the reverse complement.
ACGCCGCCGGCCATGCCCACTTGGGCCGCCATCACTACGCCTTCGCCCACCTGACAGCCGTGGGCAATGTGGACCAGGTTATCGAGCTTAGTGCCGCGCCTGATGCGGGTTTCGCCCACGGCAGGGCGATCGACGGTGGAGTTGCAGCCGATCTCAACCCCATCTTCCAGCACCGTGTAGCCAGACTGCTCCATCTTCTCCCAGCCCTGGGCCGTGGGCACAAAGCCAAAGCCCTCAGAGCCGATAGCTGCGCCACTGTGAATCACGCAGGCACGGCCAATTTTTGTGCGCTCATGAACTACGCAGTTGGCGTGGAGCACCGTGCCGTCGCCAATCTCAGCGTTGGGGTAAACCACCACGTTGGGGTGAATGCAGGCACCGCTGCCGATTTTGGCCCCAGCCTGAATGACCACGTGGGCTCCGATCGCAACGCCTTCCCCCAGCGTGGCTGAGGGATCGATAACCGCCGTGGGGTGAATGCTGGGAGGCAGCTTAAACGGCTGGTAGAAAAGTGCGATCGCACGGGCAAACCCCAGCCGTGGATCGGACGTACTGAGCCAAGCAATTCCCCGCTCGCTGGCTTGGGCTTGGAGGGCCTCGTTCTTAGGCAAAATCAGGGCGCTGGCCTGGGTCGTTGCCACAGCGCTGGCAAACTTGTCTCCCTCGATATAGCTCAGTGCTCCAGCTTCAGCCTGGTCTACAGCGCTCACTTCCGCAATTTCTGGGTCGCGGTCGGCATACTGAATCAGGCTCGACTGTTCGGTAATCCCAATTTTGGCGGCAATTTCGCTGAACTTCATGGGGCGCTACTGGCTTTGAATCAGGGCGATTCTAAGCTATCAGAAATGCAGCACACTCCACATGCGCAGTTTGCGGAAAGAAGTCAGCCGGCTGCACCCGCTGCAGTCGGTAGCCCCCCTCCTCACAGAGAATCTTTAGGTCGCGGGCCAGGGTAGCTGGGTTGCAACTCATGTAGACAATGCGGGGCGGCTTAATTGCGAGCAGGGCGTCGAGGACGATGCGATCGCAGCCCTTGCGAGGTGGATCTAGGATCACCACATCTGGCCCCTCCTCCAATTCTCCGGCTACCTGCGGCAGCATCTGCTCCACGCTGCCCACTCGGAACTCTACGTTTTCAATATCGTTCAAACCAGCATTTGCCAGACCCTGCTGCACGGCTTCAGGCTGCACTTCAAGGCCGATGCAGCGGCGCGATCGCCGTGAAACTGGCAGCGTCAGCGTACCAATCCCAGCGTAAGCGTCGATCACCACTTCGCTGCCCTGGAGCGCCAGTTCCTCCAAAATCACCCCCAGCAAACGCTCAGCCTGCTCCGTATAGACCTGGAAAAACGTGGTGGGATGGATGCGAAAGGTCAACCCAGCAAAGGACTCTTCTAGATAAGGCCGGCCTGCCACGGCGTGGGTTTCTTCCCCCAAGATGGCATTGGTTTTAGCCGGATTGTAGTTGAGGCAAACCCCTACCAAATCAGGGTAGCGCTCTAACCACACCTGGGCCTGCTCCTCCAGGTTTTGCAAACCCCGCACGGTTGCGACCAGCGTTAGCAGGATTTGCCCTGTTCGTCGGCCAATCCGCAGAGACAGGTGACGCAGCCGCCCTTGGTGCCGCTTCTCATCGTAAATCGACCAGCCCTGGGTCTGAATATCCTGCTTGATCTCCGCCAGCAGCGGGTTCAGCCGCCCATCCTGCACCGGGCACTGGTTTAAATTCACCAGCTTGTGGCTGCCCTTGCGGTAGTAGCCAGCCTTGACCTGGCCTTCTAAGGAGCGCGCCAGGGGGTAAGTCACCTTGTTGCGATACCCCAAAGAATTTTCAGCCCCCAGGATCGGGCTAATAACAGGGTCAACAAACCCACCGATGCGTCTGAGCGCTTCCTCAACCTGCTGCTGCTTGGCCGCCAGCTGAGCCTCGTAGGACACAGTCTGCCACTGACAGCCGCCGCATTTGTCCGCCACAATACAGGCCGGACGCACCCGCTCCGCCGAAGCCTCTACCACCTCCACCAGGCTGCCTCGGGCAAAGGTGGGTTTTACCTGCACCAGCTTGGTGCGAATGCTGTCTCCCGGTACTGTGTCAGGCACAAAGACCACCCGGCCATCCCAGCGACCCAGGCCATCTCCCGTACTGTTGAGGTCAGTAATCTCCAGATCTAAGATCGCGCCCGCCTGCCAGTCAGCCATTGCCCATGCCCCGCGTGAGTCCAGTCTCTGACTCTAGCAATCCCTATCGGGTTTGTGGCAGTTTTTTCGACTGAGTGCGGTTCACTTGCGGTCATCTTCTCTACCGGTTCGGCCCTGATCCGGCGCACTTCTGATCAGATTACGGCTTGAGTAGGCAGCGCCACGGCCAGGGAAATGTTTCAAACTCTTTACAAGAGAAACCCCTTTCTCATCCACTTGGCAACCCCCCAGATAGATAGTCAAACCCCCATATAAAACCGGGAACCAGCTTTTAAATAGGCCTGTAGTTTGCCCGACAAAAGCAGGCCTTACAGGGTTTAGATGAGAAGATCGCTTTTCTTGAGTGCCCTGAAGTCGCTAAACTATCGTTGATACAGTGTCATCGCGGTCATCAAAAAAAACTATGTCAGTCGTTAGCCAAGTAATTCTCAACGCCGACGATGAGCTGCGCTACCCTACCAGCGGCGAGCTCAAGACGATTGAAGACTTTTTAAAAACCGGCGACCAGCGGATGCGCATCGCCACCACGTTGGCAGACAACGAGAAGAAAATCGTTGACCAGGCCAGCAAAGAACTCTGGAGACGCCGTCCTGATTTCATTGCCCCCGGCGGCAATGCCTATGGTCAGAAGCAGCGGGCTCTGTGCATTCGAGACTATGGCTGGTATCTGCGCCTGATTACCTACGGCGTGCTAGCAGGCAACAGTACTCCGATTGAGAGCATTGGCATTGTTGGCGTGCGGGAAATGTACAACGCGCTCAACGTGCCCGTTCCCGGCATGGCTGAAGCTATTCGCTGCCTCAAAGAGGCTTCCCTCAACCTGCTCTCAGATGACGATGCTGGTGAAGCTCGGCCTTACTTTGACTTCCTGATTCAGGCAATGTCATAGAACGTTTGAACTGAGTTCTGATTTCCTTGCACAATGGTAGGGGCGCAGCCTGGCTGTGCCCTTTTTATTTTTATTGATCCTGGTTCTTGGAAGGGTGGAGGAAATATGGATCTGTTTGAACAGGCGGCTCCACAGCGCTGCCGCATTGGCAAAGTAGTCAAATCCAACTCTCACCATGATTACGTGGTGCAGGTCGATGACCAGCAGGATGTCTCTGCGCCGCCCTGTGCTGAAGACTTTGGCTTTGGCCAGTTTGTCAGCCTGGAAAATGAGGAGCGGCACTGGGCCGTAGGCCTAATCTACAACTCTCAGCTGTCTAATCCCATGTTTCTCAATAGCGGTCCTCGTCTCTCCAGCGAACCGGACCCGCTATTTACGCCTGATCTGGTGCAAGAAACTCGTATGCTGTTAGGCGTCGTCTTAATTGGCACCCTGGAGCTAAATAATGGCAGCCGTCACGGTTGGCACGGCATTCCCAGGGCCGTGGTGCCTGTGAATACGCCGGTTTATCAGATGAATGAGGAAGCGGTGTACCGCTTCCACCTGAGCCCCAAGGGCCAGCCTCAATTTTCCTATTACAGTCAGCTGCTGAGATCGGGGGGCACCTTTGCAACGCAGCTGGCCCAGCAGGTGCTGAGCGAACTCATTGAGAGTGAGCTTTTCCAGGGGGCCGACCAGCGGGCGCTGACCGTTCTCTGTCGAGAGCTGACCTGGAAAAATACGATGTCAGCGATGCGCTAGTCGGGGGCATCTGCTCTCAAAAAATAGCAATAAAAAACCGACAGGACTCCCGAAGGTCTGTCGGTCGGTTGTGTGTTCCCTGTAGATGACTCGGCTAGAGTTGAGTCTTCTTAAGTATCCTTAAAAGTCCTCCGTAGTAACAGGACTTTTATCACAGCCAGGTGTGAGTTTGATCACACCTGGTCGCCGTGTGCAGTAACCAGCCTTTTAGCGGCTGAGCCCGCTTTAAATAAGGGGCTGTAACCACCCCCTTCATCCCTATCAGGGTGAGCCAGCCCGTACAGGTCAGCAGTCTTTGTTACGCGCTATCCCAACCTGAGGACGGACAAAACGCTGCCTGAAAATTCATCTTAATTTGCCGAAAACTGCCCGCGCTGGGGCTGTAAAGTCTCTTCAAAACCCCATTGCACCCCAGGAGAATTGAGGCAAGATGTATTAGCGACGTTAAAGGATAGCGTATGGGGCCATCAGACGGTGTTTTCAAAGCCCAAGTCGAACCGACTGCGGTGAATCTAAGTCCGGCAGAATCTTTTGCCTGTGTGGCCCTGGTTGCGATCGCAGCCGACGGCTACCTCTCAGAACAGGAAGGCCAGGAAATGACCCTGGCGCTCTCCCGAATGCAGCTCTTTAGCAGCTACTCCGCCGACGTCATGCACCGCATGTTTGACAAGCTGCTGGCGATGCTGAAGCAGTATGGCCCCGGCGAACTGATTGCGCTGGCCAAGCAATCCCTGCCCCAAGACCTGCGAGAAACCGCCTTTGCGATCGCCACCGATCTTGTCCTCTCCGACGGCACAGTCGCCCCCCAGGAACAGTCCTTTCTCGACGATCTGTACCGAATTCTGGAAATTCCAGGCGACATGGCTCTGCAGATTGTGCAGGTGATGAACATCAAAAATCGCGGTTAGAAGTCATCCTCTCACGCCAACGGCTGCTTCGCAGCTGTCCCTGGTGTGCGAGGAAACTCAATCGGGGTGGGGCTGTGCTTGCGGATATAAACGCAGTGACGAACGCCCTGACTCAGTGGGGTGGTCGCGGCCTGTACCTCAATGTCGCCGCCTCCCAGTCGGGCTGCAGCCTTGGCTAGAGCCTGGGCTTCGTCGGCTGTCCACTGGCCCCGGTAGAGCACTGCCCTGCCGTTGACTTTGACCAGCGGCAGGGCATATTCGGCGCAAACCGTGGCTGGCCCAACGGCACGGATAAGGGCTAAGTCGTAAGTCTCTCGGTGGGCGGGGTGCCGGGCAAAAGACTCGGCTCGATCAGCTGCTGTCTGAACCTGAGGCAGGGCCAAGGACTGGCTCAGCTCAGCGAGAAACGCAATTTTCTTGCGGGTTGAGTCAAGGCAGGTAACTTGCCAGTCGGGTTTTGCGATCGCTACCGGCAGCCCTGGAAAACCGCCTCCCGTGCCAATATCGATTACCCGCTGAACGGGCACAGCTACTCCTTCTGACTGCTCTGGGGGCAGCAGCCAGGGCGCAATACCCAGCAGCGAATCCCACAGGTGCTTTTCCCAGAATTCTTCTGGGGCTGTGATGCGGGTTAGGTTGAACTGTTGATTGCCCTGCAAAATGCCTTTATAAAGCTTCTGAAAAAGTGCTCTTTGAGACTTGTCAGGCTGCCACTGCAGAGTTTTTTGCCAGGTGTCACCCAAGGTGGGTAGCGCGGTTGTCATATCTGTTAAGAAACCACCTTGAGCTTAGAAGGCTGGGGCACCGGAGACAGCTCTCCATGATCGATCCGCCAGCGCCGATCGGCTAGCAGCGACAGTTCCTCAGCATCGTGGGAAACCACTAGCAGACTCCACTCCCGCTTTAGCTGCTTAAGGAGATCGACTACCTGCCGCCGCATTGACCAGTCAAGTCCTGCGGTCGGTTCATCTAGCAGCAGCAGATAGGGCTGGCGGATCAGCTGCACTGCCAGAGCCAGACGTCTTTGCTGGCCACCACTGAGGGAATGGGGCATGACATCAAGGTCTATATCGCTCAAGCCCACAGCTGCCATCGCCTCTCCCATCCGCTCCTGAGTTAGCTCTGGGTGTCCTAAACGCAGCTCCTCTAAAATAGTGTGGCCGCAAAAGTGACGCTCTGGAAACTGAAAAACTAGGCCAGCAATCTGCTGCAAAGCTTCAGCATTAAGAGGCTGATCCCGCCACTGCACAAGCCCTGAAGTCGGCTGGGCCAGCCCTGCCATAATTTCTAGTAGCGTGCTTTTGCCAGAGCCACTGGGTCCAGTGACCAGCCCCATTTCCTGAGGAGCCAGTTCGAGTGAAATGTTCTTCAAAATGGCTATAGGACTGGCAGTGGGGTGGTACGTTAGGTTTCGAAGATAGAGCATTAAACGAGACAAGTTTGCTTAGCTTCAGTATGCCCGACTAACCGGCTGAAGCAGGACTGGAAACCGTAGCGACGGCATCTCTTTAAACATGCTACAGGCTGGCTTGAGGAACAAGATAGGATTCGCTTTAGCCCCTCTGTTTTCGAAAACTCCTAGGGAACTCCCGTAGCACCCTACCGTCTTCAGGTATAGCTGGATACAAGCCAGCGCTAGACTGCTATGCTCTATCCGGAAATAGGGGCTGACAGTCTGGAGAAAGTCACTAAAGCTCCCCCCTGTGGCACTCAACTGTCGCCCCCTTGACAAAAAGCTTTGATGCGGCTGACGGCTACACGGTTGCTGCCTGGTAAACGCTATCCTGGTTTCAGAATTAGATTGCTCACTGGTTGTGGTTCTGCACACACGGTAACTCTATGGCACTGCGATCTTTTAAGTTTTCTCGCCACGCTCGACAGTTTCAGCGCTGGTTTGCAGGGACTTTGGCTGTCACGATTAGCCTTGCAACCTTACCTGCCTTTGCGGCTGATCCATTCCGCACGTCCAATCCTCACAATATTGGCGATACCTCTGAAGCGGCTTTTAACGCCATGTTTCGCGCTGGCAACTACGTAGAAGCGCGGCAGCTCATCAATACTGCCCTGGCGAGCGAACCCAATGAGCCGATGGTTCAAGCGATGGCAGCAGCAATGGCCTATCTAGATCAGGATTTTGCTGAACTGGAACGCCGAGCCAAGCTCACTCAGCAGAAGGCGCAGGCTTTGGTAGATACCGATCCGCTGCGCGGGCACCTCTATACGGCGGTTGGAATTTTTCTGGAGGGAGGCTACGTTCTCCAGACTCAAGGCATCACTCGGGGCACCCCCACTGCTCTGAGAATGCTGCAGCAGGTTTTTAACGAACTGGGCCAAGCTGAAGACATCGACCGCAACGACCCGGAGCTGAGTCTGCTTAAGGGCTTTATGGATCTGCTGCTAGCGGTCAACCTGCCTTTTGCTAACCCAGACCAGGCCATTGCCCGACTTCGAAACAGCTATCCACCCTACCTGGCAAACCGTGGCATTGCCATCGGTTTGAGGGATTTGGGCCGGTATGATGAGGCGATGAGAGAAGTTAACCTGGCTCTGCAGGCGGCTCCTAACAATCCAGATCTCATTTACCTGAAGGCTCAGATCAATCAGATGCAGGGCAATACCGCCCTTAGTATCCCTCTCTACGAGCAGGCTTTGGCTTACGCCAACCAAATGCCTAATCAGATGGTTTGGCAAATCCGGTTTGAGAAGTGTTTGGCTGAGGGACTTGCGGGCGAAGCCTGTTCTGAGCGGGCGAGCCGCGCCCAGCGCTAATTTGGACGCTAAGCTGGAACTGCTAGTTTTGATCCCCAGCGCTTTCTATTAAGAGCGCTGTTGGGCTGCTGACCCCTCAATCTCTCTTTAGAGGTTGAGGGGATCGCATTAGAGAGGGGTTTTAAGCTTTAAAGCGCCATTCCCTAGGAGCATTAGTGCCCTATTTCTGCTGCAATAGGCATTGGCGTTGGGTGTGGCCTCTGAGTTTCTACCTTTTGACTTGGCTTGCGTCAAATTGGTATAAGGTTTATCTGGCTCTACTAGGGTGAGTTATGCAGGTTGAATTCAGGGAATGCGATTTTTTCAATCTTTGGCTTTGGCTAGAGTTTGAGACTGCTCCCTCACTGATGGAGCGGCAGTACATTGAGGAGATCTTTGACTCCTGGTTTTTCCTGGGCAAGCTGGGCGGCTTTAACGCCGAGAACCTGCAGGTCCAAGAAACGGGCCTCGACATTAGCTACCTGGACTACGACGATACGCTGGCAGGCGACAGTCTGCTGTCGCTCATGCACAACATGGGCGATGTAGAGTACGAAGGCACCTGGGCCAGGTGCTGGATTGATATGGGCACTAGTGATGCGATCGCAATCGATGTGCTGATCAATGCCTTTATGCAGTTCAGCCGGGAATTTGTTGCCTTGAAGCGACTGGTGATCGGCGGTGAAAACCCGGATTGGCCTGTTCCCAATAGCGGTCGGCCTGAATTTGTGAGCGACGACAATTAACCATAGAGACGCGATTAATCGCGTCTCTATGGCGCTCTAGGGGGGTGAGGTTAACGGAACATGCTGCTGACAGAGCTTTCTTCGTGAATGCGCCAGATGGTCTCGCCCAGCAGATTAGCGACCGAGAGCACCCGTAGCTGAGGGAAACGGCGGGTGTCCATCATCGGGATCGTATTAGTTACGATCACTTCTTCAAACAGGCCGCTGGAAAGCCGCTCGACTGCCGGGGGCGAAAAGACAGCGTGGGTGGCGCAGGCGTAGACCTGGCGTGCGCCTTCCTGCTTGAGAATGCGGGCCCCTTCGCAGATAGTGCCTGCAGTGTCGATCATGTCATCAACCAGTACGGCGGTTTTGCCTGCGACATCGCCGATCACGTTCATGACTTCAGCGACGTTGTGAGCCTGACGGCGCTTGTCGATGATGGCGAGCGGGGCATCGTCAAGTTTCTTGGCAAAGGCGCGAGCGCGAGCCACCCCGCCCACATCGGGAGAGACCACCACGATGTCCGACAGCTTCTTGCTGGCGATGTAGTCGATCACGACCGGAGAACCGTAGACGTGGTCGCAGGGAATATCAAAGTAGCCCTGAATTTGAGCAGAGTGCAGATCCATAGCCAGCACGCGGTTGGCCCCAGCCTTGGCCATCAGGTTAGCCACCAGCTTGGCGGTGATTGACTCTCGGCCCGCTGTTTTGCGGTCGGCCCGAGCGTACCCGTAGTAGGGAATAACAGCGGAGATCTGACGAGCCGAAGCACGACGGCAGGCGTCGATCATAATCAGCAGCTCCATCAGGTGGTCGTTCACCGGATAGCAGGTTGGCTGAATTAGATAGACATCGCAGCCCCGAATCGATTCCTGGATCTGGATGTAAACTTCGCCATCAGCGAAGCGTTTGCGAACCATCGGGCCTAGGTCAATTCCCAGATACCGGGCAACCTCTCTGGCCAACTCTACGTTGGCTGATCCCGAAAACAGTTTAAGCCGATTATTGTTGTCACCCAGAGACGGAAGCGGTGTCTGAAGCGGCAGCGTGGCAGAGCGAATCACAGCAGGCCCTCAAAGCGTGTTCACCTAGGAAATCCTAGCATTCCAACCTGAAATTCTTCTGAGCATTTTTCCCCATCTCAGGGGATAGGAAAACAGAAGAACTACGGAAAAAAATAAGAGCTGATGCAGCTCAAAAAGCGAAATGTTGTGATCAGCAGCAAGGATTAAAACTAGCCCAGGACCTTCGGCAAATGTTGGCAAATCCTCACCAGCTCACCCCGGTCTGCGGCATTTAGATACAAAATGAAATGTTTGTTATTTAAAAAGATGATATACCATCCCAATCATAGATTGAAAAATTAGAGAAAGGCTTAACTTTCAGTGTTTATGCTGATTCGACTCATAGCTGCTCATAAAAGGCCGCTGGTCTGAATCAGCCGCCAGGCACGGGGCAAGTTGAGCCGCTGTAGGGCTGCTACCGCCTGTAAAGCCTTTAGTTCTGGTAGGTCAGGGGCTAGCCTGGCTGCCTGGTCAAGGGCACGCTCTGCCGCGTGGGGATGCCAGCGGTAGAGATGGACAAAACCCAGATAAAGCCAGTGGTAGGGGTTGCTAGGGGCGAGGGCAGTGATCTGATCAAGGGTTGCGATCGCACTTTCCGCCTTTTGCTGCAGCACCTGGGCCATGACTCGGGTATATAGCCACTCCAGCTGGGCAGGGGCCTGCTCCAGGCGATACCCCATGGCCTGTTCTGCCTGTTTCAAGTAATCCTGCAGCGGGTCGTACTGGTTAATGCGGCCCACCGTATTAAAAATAGGATCTAAGCTGCCCTCTGCCAGCCCTTGGCTCAGCCCATAGAGCTGGCTCACCAGATCGGGTTCTGGGCCAGCGAGCGTGCTTTCTCCAGGGGTGATTGCGATCGCAGCGTTTGCCGTTGGCAAAGGGTAGGCCTCTCCCGTTTGGCGATTAAAATACTCAGCGATCAGCCGGTAGCGACCCGGTTGAACATTGGCTGGAACGACCATGCCCAAGCGCTCTGTAACCGTAAATCCCGCGTTGGAGGGCGACTGTAAGCCTGCATCCAAATTGCCCAGGCCAATACCGTGGTCGTGGATCCATTGCGCTGCTGGCTGTGCCTCTGAAGCGACCTCTGCCTGCCAAGTTAAAATCAGCAGCCCATCGGCTAGCGCCTCCCACGGCCCCTGCAGCGTATAGGACACAGGCACTGTGCTGTTAGCGGTGGCGGTGGCGGGAGCCTCTACCCCAGTCAGGCTGACCCGGTTCTGGCTCTGGGTCAGGGGGATCACCTCCACTGGGGCAGGCTGGCGATGGTAGAGAGTCATCTCGGTATTGTCTGGCAGGGGCCAGGTTCGCACCGCCTGGTAGTCAGGGCTTTGCTCAACTCGGGTCTGGAGATCGGCTTTGGCTTCATTGCCGCTGTTCTGCGGTCCCTGCTCGCCAGACTTGGTCACAACCCAGGTAAGCGATCGCGCATCTAGCGGCGCGTAGTCTGGGCTAAAGCCAACCTCTCGACCAAATACCCGAAAATCTCTCAAGGCTCCATAAAAATCGACATTCATTGGGTTTAGCTCAGCCACATTGGGCAAAACGCCAACGGTCGAACGCAGGTATGGCGCTGTTGTTAATACCGTTTCGATTAACTGGGAGTGAGGCCACACAGAACCTCGATAGGGGTGTTTGGCTAGCTGAGTCTGAGGCAGCTGACTGAGCGGCAGGTAGCTGACAGGAAAAAGCGTGCTAACAGCAAAAATAGCCATCACACCCACCAAAGCAAACTTGAGCCAGCTCCATCCTCGCACTGTCCAGGCTGTGAGACCTCGCACAAGCAGGATCACGACCATTGGCACATAGGGAACGATGTGGCGTGGATCCTTATTCTGAAGCAGTGACAGCAGCCCGTAGGTACCCACAACGTAGCTCAACAGCCAGAGCCACTGGTACTTTCGCCTTGAGAAAGTGGAATCGGCACTCACCGTAGACTTAAGCAGACCCGCCTTCCAGAGGCCCAGCCCCAAAATCCAACCGCCCAAGCCTGCCCAGAGCAGAGCTGGCGTGATCATCCGAGGCAGCATTCGCAGGTAGTAGGTCCAGACGGACCACGGGCTTTCCAGATCTAGTTCAGCGGCAATCCAGGTAGCGTTTGACTTACCGCTGGTCGAGAGAATGGTGATCCAGTTGGTCTGAAACCAGGGCCAGAAGATCGCTAGGGCAACCAAGGCGGCCAGCCCCCACTGCAGCCAAAGATACCAGCGTCTCTTTAGCAAAGTCTCAACGGCTATCCACGCCATTGGCAGCAGCAAAAACAAAATTCCGGTGGGCTTGGTTAACAGGGTCAGACCGAAGCTCACCCCAAAGCCCAAAGCCCAGCCCCAGCGCCCGATCGGGCTCGCACTGCGCCAGGCGGTGAGGCAGAAAAATCCGGCCAACACACAAACAATCAGGCCGTAGTCCAGCAGGTAATCAACCCGCAGCAGCAGTAGGACAGGGACAAATGTAGAGACAATGGCTGCCCACAACCCTGTCTGCCGGTCAAAAACTCGCCGTCCCAATGAGTAAGTCAGCAGCAGCAGCAGTGCATTAAACACACTGTTGACCAGCACCGCCTGATCAAATCCCCGCCCCAGTCCCTCAAGCAGGGGCACCGTCATCAGGTAGACAAAGGGAGCCCGGTAGGTCGGGGAGAGCCGCCACAGCGACTGCCACCAAGATTCCTCAGTAAGCGCTGGAGCCTGAAACAGCCCCCAGTGATTCAGGGCGCGGGTTAAATGCTCGCCCTGATCCCAGGCTGGGGGGGCCTGATCTAGCCAAAGCCAAAGGCCATCCCCCAAAGTTGCAAGCAGCCAGACACCGCCTAAAATAGCCAGATCCCGCCCATCATCAGCTAGCTTAGGAGTGGATTTAGACATCGGGGTAGCTGGCCCAACCGAGGAATTTGTTGCCACAGAAAACCTAAAAACAGCACAACTGCTCTGACTGATTATTACAGAGGGAACCGGTTATGCCCCTGGTTAAGGGCCTTCATCACGTGGCCATTATCTGCTCTGACTACGAAGCCTCTAAGCGGTTTTATGTGGAGCAGCTGGGGTTAGAGGTGGTTGCTGAGACCTATCGGGCAGCGCGTCACTCTTACAAGCTCGATCTGCGCCTGCCAGATGGCAGCCAAATCGAGCTATTTTCATTTCCCAAACCGCCCTCTCGGCCCTCTCGGCCTGAGGCCTGCGGACTGCGGCATTTGTCCTTTGCGGTGGCAGATTTAACGGCGGCAGTGGCAGAGCTGGCGGCAAAGGGCATTGAGAGCGAACCCATTCGTCTAGATGAGCTGACAGGTAAACGCTTTACCTTCTTCAAAGACCCCGACGATTTGCCCCTGGAGCTATATGAAGCCTAGGTGTTGGCTAGCGCTTACAGGTTTAATCAAGCGCAGCACTATTGAGCCCCT
>JACVRP010000503.1 GCA_014534385.1 Cyanobacteria bacterium Co-bin13 | reverse complement strand
CCTCTGCCCCTACTCAGCCTCCGCAAGTTGAGCAGATGCAAGCAATTTAGCTTGACAATCAAGATAATCGCTGCACCCCGTCCTAACACCAGTGGCTATCGCTATAAATTTTCGGCATCGGCAGAGGGTGCGATCGCAAGTCCCCTGTTGTTCCAACGCTCTGAGGCATTGCGGTCTTTTAATGGAGAGGAAATCTTTTAGATTCCCTCTCTTTGACAGCTCACTCAGGCAAGTTAATCCCGATTAGCCGGCTCATCAATCGGGCTGAGATCCCCGACAAACCGCAGCAGGTCAGCCATTGTGAAGGTATTGGGCACCGCAGAAGGCAAGAAAGGCGTCCAGTCGCGGTTTCTGGCCAGGAAAGAACCGCTGTCGCCCTCTAGCAGACCCACAAACACCTCAGCAATAATTCGGCTACCCACCTGGCCCAACCGCAGCCCTTCACCTTGGGCCTCAGCTTCCTTGAGAATGTAGTACCACAGCGGCGTTTCCCGGTCGAAGCCGTGCTTTTTAGCCACTGCCCCATCAGGCCCCGTTGCAATCTGCTCGGGGGTCAGCGGCTGGAGGCGCATGCGGCGAGCAATGCTTTGCCCGGTGGGCAGACCCAGGCTGCGGCCTCGTAGCAGGTTGCGCGTTGCCAGCGAGTTGGGCGCGGGCACGTTGGGCAGATTTTTCAGCGGATCTACCAGGAACGGGTCGAGCTTGCGGCTAGCCTGCGCCGGAACCGTCTCCTCCAGCTCAAAGAACCGTCGCCAGTCAATAATCCAGTCGCTCGGAATGGGCACCGGGAAAGGATCATTTGGGCTACCCGATTTGCCGGTAAAGGCGAACAGCAGCTCCAGCGTTGCGGGCACTCTTCCACCTGGCTTAGGGGTGAAAACCCGGTTGTAGTCGTAGACTGAGCGCACCATGCTGTGACCCAGCCGATAGGCCGCCACCGAAAACTCCACCGGAATAAAGGGCTCGTGGTCAAACCGATAGAACTTGCGGCCCTTCTCTAGCACCCGATCAAGCTGCTCTGAATCCAGAATGCGGCGGAGAAAGTCGTTCAGCACAATCCACTGGTAGTGCCAAATCACCGTGTCTCTCGCTTCTTCAAAAACGCTCTTGCGTAGAGGAGAACGCCGCAGCAGCGTGCCATCCTTCAGCCCATCAACCACCTTGTTGTGAAATTTCAAAAAGGCCAGATGGAGCTGGGCCACGATCAGGTTTTCGTCGTTGCGAGGGTCGCCGACAATGGCGAGGCCACTGGCGGCCCGTGGCAGGTCATGGGGCAGGCTCCCCTTAATCGTGCCGTCGCCACCCCCCCGCTCAGCGTTAGTTTCGCCAATGGCAAACTTCTCTTGGGGAGCAAAGCCACCATCAAGCTGGTAGAGGTAAGGCTGCACCGATGGCCCTAGACCGTAAAGGCTGTCTAGTTCCAAAACAGGGGTGCGAAAGTTAAACACTGCCAGTGGGTCTACCTGCTTTTCCTGCAGGGCAGTGGTGTCTAGCGTGATGTCGTGGTCAACAAACTGGCCCAGGTAGGTATAGCCTGCCGGAACCTTGATGTTGTCGCCCGCCGGATCGTCGTTAGTGCCGTCGGTCATCGCCGCACCTAACTCGACCAGGCTTTCCTCAGAGGGGATAAAGGGCCGCAATGCTGGAAACATCCTGCCAAATTTGCCGACAGGGGCAGTCGTTCCCATCGGGTACTGGTCGGCAGTGCGATCGCTAAAACCGTGAAATCTAGCCATTAGTGCTACCTCTCTTCTCGCAGGTGATTTCTGCTGGGAATGTAGACACTGTGGCCTAGAGTTGGGTGCGATCGCATGACCCGCGCGGGTACTTGTGGTAAGCAGCCAATGCTCAGAGCCGGTCCGTAGCCAACTCTCTCACTCCCGCTGCCACCAGCGCCGCTTCCAGATCTGCCAGCAGATCAAAGACCCCGGCCCACTCCACCAGATAGCCGTAGCCCAATCTTCACATCAAAAAACCGGGTTTCTCGCAGCACCCAGCAGCTCTAAAGTGGCTGAGGATAGAAACCCGGTTTCTGAAGCTTTTCATCCAAAGAATCAGCTAATCAAGCGGCTGTCGCCCCCTTCCAAAATCGTGCCTTCCAGATTGGTATCGTCTAGTCTGGCTCGGCTCAAGTTGGCCCTTTCTAGCGATGCCTGGCTGAGGTTGGCCTCATGCAGGTCGGCTGTCGCCAAATCTGCTCCGCTGAGATCTGCTGACTCTAGGTTAGCTCTGGTCAAATCTGCCTCACTGAGGTCGGCATGACTCAGGTCAGCCTGCTCTAGATCCGCCGCCCTCAAATCAGCCTGATTCAAAACTGCCCCTTCCAACACAGTGCCTTCCAAGATGGCATTGTCGAGAATGGCATCGCTTAAATCAGCACTGCTCAAATCTGCCTGGGCCAGGTTCGCGCCGCTTAACGTCGCCCCGCTCAGGTCAGCTCGGCTGAGATTGGCTCGCTGCAGATTAGCGCCCTCTAGCATGGCTCCATGTAAAACAGCACCACTCAAATCAATGCCGTCTAAAGCTGCATTCCTTAAATCTGCAACGCTAAAATCTCGTTCACCTGCCTCGTACCGCTGCTTGAGTTCTTTAGGGTCCATGGTGTAGCGCTCCATCCCTTACGTCGAAGTTTTAGTGGATGAAAGGCATCATAAAGGGCTTTTCAGCGGTTTACGGTCGGCCCAGAGAGATAGCCAAACGCCTGCCAAGAGACACACCTTTGCAACGATCAGTGCCCCGTGAACATCCCCTTTTACCCCGCTTTCTCCTAACGGGTCATCTCCCCCATTCGATGGCCAGTAGCGCCCATCTCAGCCGGGAGATCGCTAGCTTAGAGGGTAGCAATCTGCAATGGGG
>JACVRP010000086.1 GCA_014534385.1 Cyanobacteria bacterium Co-bin13 | reverse complement strand
GTTAAAGGTCGGCCTGGCTAACGGCGTCGGAAGCGCTCCCGCAGCCGAGTTACCAGCAGCCCCGTTTCGGGAATGGGCAGCAGCAGGGCAATCACCGTAAACAGGAGGAGGCCAACGGTGCTTGCGATCGCAAGCACCAGCAGCTGGATCCAAAATCCTTCCATCCCCCACCAATTTTCAAGCCCCAGGCGTGTTCCCCAGGCGGCGGTGCCCGCGACTCCACTGGCCAGCGTCAGGGCAAAAATTGGACGACTCCAGGCTAGCCAGGGCAGCCCCTGCAGCCGCCGATCCAAAATGACCACCATTGCCACAGCCGAAACAATGTTGACCCCAACCGTTGCCAGCACCAGGCCAGGCGCGCCAAACCAGCGGATGAACCAGAAGTCGAGCACCGCATTTAGGCCAATATTCGCCAAACTAACGCGAAACGGAGTCTGGCCGTCCCCCAGGGCGTAAAACACCCGCACCAGCACGTCCCGCGCCAGGTAGACAAACATGCCAATGCCGTAGGTGATCAGCAGCGAGGTCACCATTTGCGAGGCCCCCAGGTCAAAGGCCCCCCGCTCGTAGACCAGCCGCACAATGGGCAGTGCCAGGGCAATAATCAGTGCCCCCAGCGGCAGCATGGTCAGGGCCGTAAACAGCAGGCTTTGACGAATGCGGTTCTTAAGTTCGGGCCAGTTTTCTGGGGCTGCCAGTCGCGCAAAAATCGGTAGAAACGGCACCAAAATCACGTTGGAAACAATTCCCAGCGGCGTCTGTACCAGCAGGTTGGCATAGCCCAAACCGGCTGCCGTACCGGGGATAAACGAGGCAAAAAACAGATCCGTAAACACGTTGATCTGCAGCATGCCTGAGGAAAAGGTGGCCGGTCCTAAAATCCTAAAGACCTCCTGCACCCCCGGATCAGACCAGTTAAACCGCAGCCGCAGTCGACCTAGGCCAGAGCGCCAGAGGGCTGGCAGCTGCACCAGCCACTGCAGCACTGCGCCCGCTAGGGTTGCGATCGCAAGCACCGCCCCCCCCAGTAAAAAATACTCGGGCAACACGATGTCTTGCCCTATGGCGGCAAACAAAAACCCCAGCCCAATCAGCACCGTCACGCTCGAAAACAGGGGGCTGACCGAGGGCAGCCAGTACTGGTCATCGGCATTGAGGGTGCCAAAACCAATGCCAATCAGGCCCGCAAACAGCGCCATCGGGGCCATAATTCGCAGCTGCAGAATGGCAATTTCCCTGGCCTCGGGCGTGTTTTGGGCCAAACCCTGCGCCACTAAGTCAATCATTGGTGCGGCAAACACAAACAGCAGCACCGATACCCCCAGCAAAACCAGCCCCACCAGGGTGCTGATCGACTCCACCAGCGGCCCAATTTCCTCTCGCTTGCGCTTAGCGACGACGCTGACAATGGCGCTGTGAAAGGGGCCATTGATACCGCCCAAAAGCACCAGCAAAAAACCCGGAATCACGTAGGCAAAGTTGTAGGCATCGGCGACCGGACCAATGGCAAAGGCCGCCCCGATCGCCTGCTGGCGAAACAGGCCAAAGAGCTTGCTAATCAAGGTGGCCGCAGCGACGATCCCAGCGATGTTGGCGAGGGACCGACCGGGCTTAGGAGTATCTGGCACAGGTCTCGGCAAAAAGGACTTTCCTATTTAATCGTGAATTGGCGATCTGACAGTGCCGCAGCTAGGGTCTTCCCTGTCACATTTCCCCAGCTCAAAAGACGAGACCTTTCCAGAGTGACCACGATCCCCGAAGATGGGTGAAGGTTCATTCGGGTTACCGTCTGAGTAATATCTATGGGGTCTGACCATTTTGACGACTTGCTGCCAGAGAAGCTAATTGATCTGGCGCTCCAGTCTGGGGCAGAAGCGGCTGAAATACTGCAGTCAAAATCTGTTTCTAGACCCGTCTTTTTTGAAGCGAATCGCCTCAAGCAGCTAGAAAGCTCCGAAGCAGAAGGGACGGCCTTGCGGCTATGGCGCGAGGGTCGTCCGGGATTAGCAGTGGCCTACGGTGATATCGATCCCCAGGCGCTGGTAGCCAAGGCACTGGCGCTCAGCGAGCTTAACGATCCCGAAACCATTGAGCTGACTGCTGGCAGCCAAACCCGCTATTCCGACATGGGTCAAGCGGTGTCAGTGGAGCACCTGGTGCAGTTGGGGCGAGACATTATCGATCAGATTCGCAGTGCTTACCCAGAGGTGATTTGTGAGGCGGAGCTAGAGTGTGATGTCGAAAGAACTCGCATCGTCAATACGCTCGGCCTAGACTGCAGCTACAGCGATACCACTCTCAACGGCTATGTATCGGCAGACTGGATTCGAGGAGATGACTTTCTCAGCGTCGGCGACGGGCAGACCCGGCGCGATGCCCTCGATCCCAGTGCGCTGGCCCAGCAAATCATTCAGCGCTTAGATTGGGCCAATCGCAATGTGGCGGCTCCTCGGGGGCGACTGCCGGTGCTCTTTACGGCCAAAGCTGCCGATATGCTCTGGAGCACAGTGCAGGCAGCCTTAAGCGGTAAGCGGGTGCTAGAGCGATCTTCTCCCTGGAGCGATCGCATTGGTGATCAGGTGACGGGTTCACAGCTAACCTTTTCCCAAGACCCCGAGGCGGGCCCCTTTAGCTGCCCCTTTGACGACGAAGGCACCCCAGCCCGGCCCTTGACCTTTATCGAAAATGGGGTGCTGCGGCTGTTTTATACTGACCGCACCACGGGCCGAGAACTGGGGGGCGGCTCCACCGGCAACGGCTTTCGCCCTGGGCTAGGCAGCTACCCCACCCCCAGCCTGTTCAATACCCTGGTTAAGCCAGGGGAGCGAGACCTGCTTGATCTAGTGGCTTCCCTAGATCGGGGTTTGCTGGTTGATCAGATGTTGGGCGGCGGTGCCGGCATCTCTGGCGATTTTTCGGTCAATGTTGAGCTGGGCTATCTAGTTCGCAACGGCGAAATTGTGGGTCGGGTTAAAGACACCATGATTGCTGGCAACGTCTACACGGCCCTGACCAACATTGTGGAGTTGGGGGGAGACGCAGATTGGAATGGCTCCTGCTACACCCCCTCGATCATTGTTGGGGGACTTTCTATGACAGGCTGTTAGGGAATACTGAATGGATGCCTGCTTTCGCTGGTTATGCTGCCTAAACGCCTAGAGCCGTTTCTAAGTCGAAAGCGCGCTGCCATTCTAGAAGCCTGCATCATTGGGGTCGTATCTGGGCTGGCAGCCGTATTTCTAAAGCAGGGAGTAGAGTGGCTCACCCTGCAGCGAGTTTCCCTAGCCCTGCCCTTGTGGTTAATGCTGCCGCTGATGGGGCTGCTGGGAGGCTGGCTCTCCGGCTGGCTGGTGGAGCGTCTGGCCCCAGAAGCGGCTGGCTCTGGCATTCCCCAGGTTAAAGCGGCCCTCGGATTTGCGCCGATGGCGCTGAACCTGCGGGTGGCGCTGGTGAAGCTAACCAGCACTGTACTGGCTTTGGGATCAGGCCTTTCGCTGGGGCGGCAGGGGCCAACCGTGCAGATTGGTGCGGCTCTGGCAGCTCAGCTCAGTCGCTGGGTGCCCACTTCCCCGGAGTACCGCCGCCAGCTGATCTCGGCTGGCGCTGCTGCTGGTTTGGCCGCTGGCTTTAATGCGCCTATTTCCGGCATCTTGTTTGTTGTCGAAGAACTGCTGCAGGACTTCTCTGGGCTCACTCTGGGGAGTGCAATCCTAGCGTCTTTTATTGGAGCTGTGGTCTCCCGCCTGCTAGGGGGCCAAGGGCTAAACCTGGTGATTGATGCGCCCAGCGTGGGCTTATCCGTGCGAGACTTGCCCTTTCTGATTGTGCTGGGGGTGCTAGCAGGGTTTTTGGGGGCGGGCTTTAGCCGGGGCATTTTTGCCAGTCTCCAGTTTTTTCGCCGGTTCAAGCTAGGGTTGGCCCAGCGAGTAGGGTTAGCTGGGCTCATTACGGGTGTGGTGGGCGTGTTTCTGCCGATCGCTGCTGCCGATAATACGGGGCTGCAGGAGTTTTTGGTGACAGGCGCGGCCAGCTGGCAGCTCATTGCGATCGCATTTGTCTCTAAGTTCCTGCTGACTCTGTTGGCCTACGGGGCGGGAGCCGCCGGGGGGATCTTTGCCCCTTCCCTCGTGTTGGGATCGGCCCTGGGTTGCCTGGTCAGCTTTTTGGCCCAGGCGACCTACAGCGGCTTTGGAGCCTGGGCTCCGCCAGCGGATCTGGCCAGCACCACGACCTATGCCTTAACCGGCATGGGAGCCTTTTTTAGTGCCGTCACAGGCGTACCGATCACCGCCATTGTGATTGTCTTTGAAATGACCGCCAGCTTTAACCTGGTGCTGCCGCTAATGATCGGTTCAGGCATTGCCTACCTGATTGCAGATCGGGTGGCCAATGGCTCGATTTACAGCCGCCTGCTAGCCTGGCAAGGCATTCACCTGGAGCCGGTACCTCAGGCCAACAACCCCTGGGCCAATCTCAAGGCTGCCGATCTGATGCAGCGCCGCGTCGAAACGCTCTCCAGCCAAATCACCCTGCCCGAAGTAGTGCAGGCTTTTTCGCGGTCGCACCACCGGGGCTTTCCGGTTTTAGACGCAGGCCGTTTAGTGGGCATTGTCACCCAAACCGACCTCAGCGAAGTTGCCACCGGCAGCTCAGAGGGCCCTCCAAAGCTGGCTGACTTTATGACGCCCAATCCAGTTTCAGTCGGACCAGAGGCATCTTTAACGCACGTCCTATATCTGCTGAACCGGCTGAAGATCAGCCGGTTACCCGTGGTAGACGGTGTCAAGCTGGTGGGGATTATCACGCGTGCTGACATCATTCGGGCCGAGTCTGATCAGGTCAGCGGCCAGCTGGTAGAACCCGGCCCTCAAGCTGAACCCTCCTACGTCGTATATCAACGGCGCGCGCCAGCCGTGGGTCAGGGTCGGCTGCTGCTGCCCCTAAGCGATCCCAAGACGGCACCGCTGCTGCTAAAAATTGGAGGTGCGATCGCAAAAGCTAAGCACTACGAACTAGAGTGTGTTCACATTGTTCAAGTGCCGCGCAGCACCCCCCCGGCAGAAGCTGCCGTCAACCTGAAGTACAGCGAGCCGCTGCAGCAGCTCGCTACTGCCTACGCCCAACGAAACGGGCTGCCGCTGCACTTTCAGGTGCGAGCAGCCCATGAGGTGGGTCGTACCCTGCTTGAAGTGATTAAAGAACGCCACATCGACCTGGTGTTGGCTGGCTGGCATCGACAGCCGACTACCCCCGGCCGGATCATGGGTGTGGTCGTAGACACTCTGATCCGGCAGGCTCCCTGCCCCGTCATTGTGGTGCGTCCTGGTCAGGATTTGCAGTTCAACCGCTGGCTCATTCCCACCGCTGGCGGCCCCAACTCCCAGGCAGCGCTGCAGCTTCTCCCCGGTTTAGTAAGTCTGGGCGAAGCGACCGACATTCGGCTCTGCTGTGTGTCAAAGCGGCCATCCGATCAGCTGCAGATTCATGAAGAACAGCTGCTAGTAGAAATGGCGACACCGCTAAAGTCCCTACACTGCTCTGTTAAGTGTCTGGTCATCCAGCAAGAGGAAATTGCTGAAGCCGTTGTTAAACTAGCCCAACACTATCAAAGTGACGCAATTTTGGTGGGGGCAAGCCGAGAGGGGCTGCTCAGTCAGGTTCTCAAGGGCAATATTCCTCTAGAAATCGCCAACAGAACAAATGCAACTGTTGTTTTGGTGCGCCAGTCTGTTGATAGCGAGCCTGGCTAATTACCAAGACCATAGAAAAGCCTTCAGCACCTCTATCAAAAGAGCTGATGGTGTGAGGTGCGCTACTGCTAATTCGATAGAGATAGGCTATTATGGCAGCAATCATTCGGACATAGACGCCAAATGATGGCATTCAAGGCATTTTTGGTGATTCTTGCCGAATGAGTACTTTCTGTATTTCGGTCGGAGAGAGTCGTGACTATTTACGTTGGGAACTTGTCCTTTCAGGCAACTGAGGATGACATTAAGGATGTCTTCGCCGAGTATGGCGAGGTCACGCGTATTAGCCTGCCCATTGATCGCGAAACGGGTAAGAAGCGCGGATTCGCCTTTGTCGATATGGCAGAAGAGGCCAACGAAGACGCTGCGATCGCAGAACTTGACGGCGCGGAATGGCTAGGCCGAGAGTTGCGCGTCAACAAAGCACGGCCCCGCTCCGACGATGGCGGTAACGGCGACGGTGGCGGTAACCGCAATCGCAGCCGTAATTCTCGATTTTCTCACAACCCTCTTTGATCCTGAACTTAACTTTCTAAGTGAGAACGCTTAAGCTGCGTCTCGCTTCCACATCTATGCAGAGTCTGCCCAGCTAAAAGGGTTGGGCAGACTCTTAAGCACTTGTTTTTGTCTCTAAAACTACTTTCTAGCAACCTGTTCGAGTAGATAAACTGGCCGGACTAGCTAACGAACAAAAAAGCGGCTAGCCTGGCTGAGCATATCGCCCATATCTACTTCACCATCGCGGTTGGCATCGAGAAACGCGCTGAGGATGCTGTTGTTGCCACGCCCAGTTTGGGTGGTTTCACCCGACTGCAGAAGCCGCATTACAACCGGAATCAAAACAGGCAACAGAGCCATAATTTGGCTGCTATTGAGGCCAGTACGTTGGCTCAAAGCACTGACCAACTGCTGCTGCTGTCCGTTATTAAACAGCCTGGGTAGAATATTGTTGCCAGGGCGGCTACCTTCTCTAACCAGTTCCAGCGCTGCATCATTGCCCCGCTGCTGGCGCGTATCTTGAAGTGACGATCGCACAAAGCTACCCAGGATCGAAACAGCCTGGTTCATCGTGTCAGGCGAGGTATTAGACTGACGGCTGAGCTGGTTGACCGTCGTCAATAGCTGACCCACCTGGTCCTGGCTAGCCTGACGGCCGGGGTCATTAATTGCACTCAAAACCTGATCAAACAGTCCCATAAATCGTACCCATTGGCATTACACGCTATGCTGTGGCAAAAGCCTCCTTGGTTGTACGATCTGGGCTATCTTTGGCTCATCTGCCTGAGGGCAGACTCAACCAGCGTCTCTCTCTGCGCGTAGATTAATCATCGGGCTGCGGTTCTATTTATGCGGCGGTGGCTTTTCATTCCCCTGGTACTGAGCCTGGTGCTGCTCCTGGGCATGCTGCTCTGGCTGGTGGAAATTTTCTCGCGCTTCTACTACGGTCTAGCCCTGACCTCGCCGTTTCTAGCCAACCTGCTGCTCCTGCTGGCGACTGGGTTAGTACTTTTAGGCTTGGGTTTTGGAGTCTACTACGGCTGGCTGTTTCTGCGCCCCAGACAGCCCCGGCAGCGACCCCAGGCCCCCCGAGATCAAACGGCAGCTGCCGGAGCCACGCTTGATGCGCTGCAGCAGCAGATCGCTCAGATTCAAAATCAGGTGGCGCGGGAGGCGCTACAGGAGCAGTCTCAAAGCTTAGCGACTGAGATGCAGCGCCGCGATCTGACGGTAACAGTCTTTGGGGTTGGCTCTGCCGGTAAAACTTCTTTAGTAAACGCCTTGATTGGTGAGGCCGTAGGAGCTGTGGCGGCTCCAATGGGCACCACGACCGACCGACAAACTTACCGCTGGCAGCTGGCCGGGATTTCTCGCAATATCCTACTAGTAGACACGCCGGGCATCTCCGAAGCAGGTGTAGCAGGAACCCTACGGGAACAGGATGCGCGTCAGCTTGCGACAGAAGCTGATTTGGTCCTGTTCGTAATTGATGATGATCTGCGGCAGTCGGAGTATCAGCTAGTGCGATCGCTTCTCGACATCAACAAGCGCCTACTTGTGGTCCTCAATAAGGCCGATCGCTTTCCTGATGAGGAACTGGAGGCCATTTTGCAGCGGGTGCGATCGCGCTTTCAAGCTGTCCTCACCCCAGCAGATGTATTGGCCGTTGCCGCCAATCCAGCCCCTCTGCCCCTAGAAGACGGTGGCTGGTTTCAAATGGAGCCCGACGTGGTGCCCCTGATCGAGCGCATGGCCGAAGTGCTCTGGCTAGAAGGCGACACGCTAATTGCCGACAATCTGCTGCTTCAGGCCCAGCGACTCAGCACCGAAGCCCGCCACCTGATCGACGACCAGCGCCAGCGTCAGGCTGATGCAGTAGTCGAGCGCTACCAGTGGATTGGTGCAGGCGTCATTGCCGTAACGCCCTTGCCCGGCCTGGATCTGCTGGCAGCAGCGGCCATCAATGCTCAGATGGTTGTAGAGCTCGGCCGAGTCTATGACTGCAGTCTGAGCTTAGAAGAAGGCAAAGAGCTGGCCCTTTCCCTGGCTAAGACGCTCACCGGGCTGGGCATTGTCCGAGGCGCAGTCGAGCTGCTGGCAATAGGCCTGCAAACCAATCTGGCTACAGTGCTAGCTGGCAGAGCTTTACAGGGGGTCAGCGCCGCCTACCTAACCCGCATAGCCGGTAAGAGCTTTATTGAATACTTCCGCCGCAATCAAACCTGGGGCGATGGCGGCATGGCCGAAGTTGTGCAGGAGCAGTTTCGCCTAAACCAACGAGAAGCCTTTATCAGAGCGTTTGTCCGAGATGCGATCGCACAAGCCCTCCCCGACCAATTCTCAACCCTGCTCTCCACCTCCCCTGAGGGAAGCCAAAACCCGCCTACCCCCTAATCTAGCTTTGGTAGGGCGCAGGGGTCTGCGCCCGGTGCAGCATCGTTTAGCCCTAAATAGACAATCCCAGCTTCAGCCCAAAGAAACCGTGCACCAGTAGCAGCACCATTGCAATGCTGCCGATGTAAGCATGGGCTGTCCGCAGCGCCCCATTGCCGCCCCCAAACTTTGTGGCCGAGATCAGGCCGTTCAGCGCCAAAATAGACACCGCCGCCGTTCCAGTCCAAAAGTGAGGACTCTCAAAAATGGGCTGTCCCTGCATCACCAGCGACAGCACCCCGCCGGTATACCCCAGCGCAATAAACGTAAACAGCCAAGGCGCAAGCTTGCGGTGGCTCGACCGCTGAGTCAGCTTTACCTCATCATCGCTAGCAATCCGCCCCTGCCAACCGGCCCAAGCCGTGTAGCTGCCCATTACCAGCACCACAATCCCCATCATCGCCGGATGGCCCCAGTGGACAATCGGCTCAGGCATCCCAAAACCCGCAAACCAATCTGCAATTGGCTGCAGAAATGCGCGCACGCTAGAAACCATGATCCCTCTCCCTAAACTGCGACAGTAAGCTGTGCAAGTGCAACACAATTCTTAACATGCCACACCTGAGCCCGTTTAGGCAGCCTCTGTCATCGCCTCTTTAAGCAAAGGAAATCCCAGCTCCTCCCGCTGCTGCAGGTACAGCTGAGCCACCCGCCGGGCCAGCCCCCGCACCTGGCGGATATACCTTGTTCTTTCGGTGACTGAGATAACGCCCCGAGCATCCAGCAGGTTAAACGCATGGGAGCATTTCAAAACATAGTCGTAGGCTGGCAGCACTAGGCCCTTGTCCATCAGCTGTTCCGCCTCCTTCTGGTACAGGTTAAACAGCGTAAACAGCAGTTCCGGGTCAGACTCATCAAAGTTATAGGTTGAGTGCTCGATTTCTCCCTGCATGTGGATATCGCCATAGGTGATCTGGTCGTTCCACTGGATCTTTGCGATCGCATCCACCTCCTGCAGATACATCGTCAAGCGCTCTAATCCATAGGTCAGCTCAATCGACACCGGGCGACAGTCAATTCCCCCACACTGCTGAAAATAGGTGAACTGAGTAATCTCCATGCCATCGAGCCAGACCTCCCAACCCACACCCCAAGCACCGACTGCCGCATCCTCCCAGTTATCCTCCACAAACCGAACATCGTGATCCTCCGGCCGAATCCCCAGCGCCCGCAGCGAATCCAGGTAAGTTTCCTGAATATTGTCTGGCGACGGCTTAATCAGCACCTGATATTGGTAGTAATGCTGGTAACGGTTTGGATTTTCTCCATACCGCCCATCTGCCGGGCGGCGACAAGGCTCTACATAAGCGACGGACCAAGGCTCAGGCCCAAGTGCCCGCAGAAACGTATGAGGGCTCTTTGTACCTGCCCCCTTCTCCGTATCGTAGGGCTGCACGATCAGACATCCCTGCTTCGCCCAAAAATCGTGCAGCGTCGCAATCACCGATTGAAAATTCACAGCTAATCCCCTTCTATCAAGCACTTCAACGGCAACCGATTCATTCTCTCCTGAATCGAGACCGATGCCGCTCCCAACTTCCTAGGCACCTAATGGCATCCCCCGAGTTTAGGACTATCCCAAAAGTCTAAACGCCCCAGCAGAGACAGCCAACTCGGCCTGGCCCCCCACCTCACAGGACTGAAGATCGCTTTAACCGACAGAGAGCGCCGCTAGAACAGTTCCAGCAGCGCTCTCCTCATAGAAAGTCCAAAAAAATTTCTCTAGGTCCGGGATTAAGCTGCTCCACATTCCGGAAAACCCTTGCTGGGGGTCATTCGAGCTCTTCCCGAAGAGATTTTGCCCACCCCATTGACAATAACTT
>JACVRP010000152.1 GCA_014534385.1 Cyanobacteria bacterium Co-bin13 | reverse complement strand
CTAATTCGAGAACACCTGCAGGGCACTCAGCCGCAGCCCCGCCCCCCTGTAACGGTCGATCAGCTGCTGGGCACCTGGGAGGGAGAGGCCGTCAGCGCATACCCCGACTGGCAGCCTGAGGACAGGGTCGTCACCCGGCTAGAGATCCAGCAAACTGGCAGCGACCAGATCCAGCAGACCCTTCAGTTCGGGCAGGCTCCGCCAATTCAGTCGATGGGGCGCGTCAGAGAAAACTCACTGCAGTTTGACCAGGGCAGCCAGCCTGTCACCGTTTTGATGCTGCCGAATGGAGCCTCTGCAACCTACCCAACCCAAATCGAGGCTGGCAAACCCCTGTTTCTCGAAGCAGGCTGGCTGATTCAACCCAACCTGCGGCAGCGATTAATTCGGGCCTACAGCAGTCAGGGCACCTGGATCAGCCTAACCCTGGTAACGGAGCGCAAGGTCGCCTAGGCACCTTCCTTCAACACATCAGTGAGAATGCCAAACATCTCATCAATGTGCTGCTTCTGCAGCATCAGCGGCGGCGAGAGCGCAATAATGTCTCCGGTTGTGCGAATCAATAGGCCCCGCTCGTAGCACTTGAGGAAGATATCAAAGGCGCGGGCAGTCGGCTGACCTGAAAGAGGCTCCAGCTCAATCCCAGCGACAATACCCAGGTTCCGCAGATCAATTACGTGAGGGACCTCCTTCAGGGAGTGAACGGCCTCTTCCCAATAAGGAGCCAGGCTGCGAGCATTCTCAAATAACCCCTCTTCCTGGTAAGTGTCGAGGGTTGCCAGCGCTGCCGCACAGGCCAGGGGATGGCCGGAGTAGGTGTAGCCGTGGGGCAGCTCGATTGCGTTATCAGGGCCGTGCATGAACGCTTCGTGAATTTCGTCCCGCACCAAAACGGCCCCCATCGGCACCGTGCCATTGCTGATGCCCTTAGCTACCGTAATCAGGTCAGGCACCACGCCGAAATAGTCAGCGGCAAAGGGGGTACCCAGGCGACCAAACCCCGTAATCACCTCATCGAAGATCAGCAGAATGCCGTGACGAGTGCAGATTTCCCGCAGCCGCTCCAGGTAGCCGACCGGCGGCACTAGCACCCCAGTAGACCCCGCCACAGGTTCTATAATCACTGCGGCAATATTAGAGGCGTCGTGGAGCTTGACCAGGTTCTCCAGTTCGTCTGCCAGGTGCGCTCCCCAGGCCGGAACGCCTCGGCTAAAGCTGTTGTGCTCCAGACTGTGGGTATGAGGCAGGTGGTCAACCCCCGGAATCAAGCCGCCATAGAGCTTACGGTTGGGGCCAATACCGCCCACTGAAATGCCGCCAAAGCCCACGCCGTGATAGCCCCGCTCCCGACCAATCAGGCGCTGGCGGGTGCCCTCACCCTTGATGCGGTGGTAGGCTAGAGCGATTTTGAGGGCCGAGTCTACGGCCTCAGAGCCAGAGTTAGCAAAAAAGACGTGGTTCATCCCAGCTGGGGTGATCTGGGCGAGGCGGTCGGCTAGCTCAAAGGGGCCAGGGTGACCCATCTGAAAGGTCGGGGCAAAGTCTAGCACCGTAGCCTGCTGCTGAATCGCCTCCACAATGCGGGGACGGCAGTGTCCGGCATTGACGCACCACAGCCCAGCCGTGCCGTCGAGAATCTGGCGGCCATCGTGGCTAGTGAAGTGCATGTCCTTAGCCGCCACCAGCATCCGGGGATGGGTCTTGAACTGGCGGTTGGCGGTGAAGGGCATCCAGAAGGCGTTGAGATCCGGCAGGACGGTCTGAGGAGACATGATCGGTTCAGGCAAACTAGGGGTATGCAGACCAGCATAGAAGAATTTTTTGGGATAGGTCCGTTGCCGCCGCAACGGATTTCTTTTCCTATGGAAACGGGCTATGGAGACGGGATGAGTGGTGTATTGGGGTGACAGAAGCACCAATTTAGGACGTGGCTTAAGTGGGGGTAGAGACGCGACTAATCGCGTCTTCACGGGGAAGATTGTTCGGCTATCATCGCCTTGAGAACCTGCGCCGGGTCAATCCAGTTGCCTCTGTACTTCAGGCCCCAGTGGAGGTGAGGGCCGGTGGTGCTGCCGGTCATGCCAATACGACCGATTTGCTGACCCGCTTTGACCTTAAGACCCTGCTGAATTTCAACGCCGCCCTGGCGGTCTACCAAAACGCGATCGCCATCAGCCTCCCACACCACGTGACCCTGCATGTGACAATAAATATGGAGCCAGTCTCCTGACTTGATGATGGCGGAGGTACCGCAGGCGGTGTCGTCAGAAACTTCAATAACCGTGCCATCCCACCAGCTGCGGATGTAGCTCCCTAAGGGGGCTGCAATGTCAAGGCCGTAGTGAAAGCGATAGCCGCCGTAAGGATGCTGACGGTAGCCAAAGGGGGAGGTATAAGCCGCAAAGTTTTCTACTGGAAACGAAGCTCCCTGCCAAGGCTTCGGCTGAGCAGGGGCAGCCTGCGCGGGAGCCGTTTCGTCGGCGGTGACCTGCTCGGCATAGCGGCTTAGCTCACCGACGCCCCACAGCAAAATACCTATCACTATCAGCCAACGACAGCCTGTAATTAAGTGTGTGCGCCAGATTGCCTGCCGGAACCACTCTGCCATAGACCTACCCCATTCGGTCTATTCCTTAAGAAATAGTACACCTGTACTGAATAATTGTGTTTCTAAATACTTGAGCTGGGAAAAATTAGTCTGGACTCAGAAAACGTCATCAACTCTGGACTAAGCCAAATCAAATAGAACAGTTGGTGACCGGGAAAGCATCTACAATATTCTGGATTTTCGTGAATCATCTCTGGTGACTGCAGCCTATGCCCCGTCGTGAAGACATTAAGAAAATTTTGCTGATTGGTTCTGGGCCAATTGTCATTGGTCAGGCCTGTGAGTTTGACTATTCGGGCACTCAGGCTTGCAAGGCGCTGCGGGAGGAGGGCTACGAAGTAGTTCTGGTCAACTCCAACCCGGCCACCATCATGACTGACCCAGAGATAGCCGATCGGACCTACATTGAGCCGCTTACCCCAGAACTGGTAGAGCGGGTGATTGTTAACGAGCGCCCCGATGCGCTGCTGCCTACTATGGGCGGCCAGACTGCGCTTAACTTAGCAGTGACGCTGGCTAAGAGCGGCGTTTTAGATAAGTACAACGTTGAGCTAATTGGGGCTAAGCTGCCCGCCATTGAGATGGCGGAGGATCGCAAGCTCTTTAAAGAAGCGATGGGGCGCATCGGTGTGGGTGTGTGCCCATCGGGTCTGGCAGAGACGATGGACGAAGCCAAGGAAATTGGGGCTCAGATTGGCTCCTTTCCGCTGATCATTCGCCCGGCTTATACGATGGGCGGCACTGGCGGCGGCATTGCCTACAACCAGGAAGAGTTTGAGGAAATTGCTCGCTCCGGCCTCGATGCCAGCCCGGTATCGCAAATTCTGGTAGAGCAGTCGCTCCTGGGCTGGAAGGAGTATGAGCTGGAGGTGATGCGCGATCTGGCCGACAACGTGGTGATCATCTGCTCAATTGAGAACCTCGACCCGATGGGCATTCACACCGGAGACTCGATTACGGTGGCTCCGGCTCAAACGCTGACCGATAAGGAGTACCAGCGGCTGCGGGATGCCTCGATCAAAATCATCCGAGAAATTGGGGTCGAGACGGGCGGCTCCAACATCCAGTTTGCGGTCAATCCCGACACGGGCGATGTCATCGTTATTGAGATGAACCCTCGGGTATCGCGCAGTTCGGCGCTGGCTTCGAAGGCGACCGGCTTTCCCATTGCTAAGTTTGCGGCCAAGCTGGCGGTGGGCTACACCCTGGATGAAATCCCGAACGACATTACCCGTAAGACCCCGGCCAGCTTCGAGCCGACTATTGATTACGTGGTGACGAAGGTGCCCCGGTTTGCCTTTGAGAAGTTTCCCGGCTCTGAGCCCAACCTAACCACGCAGATGAAGTCGGTGGGTGAGGCGATGGCGATTGGCCGCACCTTCCAGGAGTCGCTGCAAAAGGCGCTCCGGTCGCTGGAGACTGGCAGGGCGGGTTGGGGCTGCGATCGCAGCGAAAAACTCCCCACCATTTCCCAGATCCGGGCCAGCCTGCGCACCCCCAATCCAGAGCGCATCTTCGCCCTGCGCCATGCCCTGCAGCTGGGTCAGACGGTGGAAGAGATCTTTGAGCTTACGGGCATCGACCCCTGGTTCCTGCGCAAGCTTGCCGAGCTGCTCGAAACCGAGAAACTGCTCAAGCGCACACCGCTGCAGGACATTGACAAAGACCTGATGTACGCCATCAAGCGGCAGGGCTTTAGCGACCGGCAGATTGCCTACGCCACCAAAAGCCCTGAGGATGAGGTGCGAACCTACCGCAAGTCGCTGGGCGTCATTCCCGTTTACAAAACGGTCGATACCTGTGCTGCTGAATTTGAGGCGCTGACTCCCTACTACTACTCCACCTACGAGGAAGAGAGCGAGGTGCTGCCCTCCGATCGCCGCAAGGTAATGATTCTGGGCGGTGGTCCCAACCGCATTGGCCAGGGCATTGAGTTTGACTACTGCTGCTGTCATGCCTCCTATGCCTTGCGGGCCGACGACTTCGAGACCATCATGGTCAACTCCAACCCCGAGACCGTCTCCACCGTTTACGACACCAGCGATCGCCTCTATTTTGAGCCGCTGACCAAGGAAGACGTGCTCAACATTATCGAAGCGGAGAATCCCGAGGGGGTGATCATCCAGTTCGGCGGGCAGACGCCGCTGAAGCTGGCGGTGCCGCTGCAGAAGTACCTGGCCGAAGTGGCAGGGGAGCAGGGGAGCCAGGGGGCAGGGGAGAAGGTTTCCACGCGCATCTGGGGCACCTCCCCCGACTCCATCGACACGGCTGAAGACCGGGAGCGGTTTGAGCAGATCCTGCGGGAGTTGGACATTCTGCAGCCTGCCAACGGCCTGGCTCGCAGCTACGAAGAGGCGCTGAAGGTGGCCCAGGCGATTGACTATCCGGTGGTGGTGCGGCCTAGCTACGTGCTGGGCGGGCGGGCCATGGAGATTGTCTACTCCGACGCCGATCTGGAGCGGTACATGACCTATGCCGTGCAGGTCGAGCCGGATCACCCGATCTTGATCGACAAGTTCCTGGAGAACGCGATTGAGGTGGATGTAGATGCGATCGCAGACCAGAGCGGCAATGTCATCATTGGCGGCATTATGGAGCACATTGAGCAGGCGGGCATTCACTCTGGCGACTCAGCCTGCTCACTGCCGACCATCACTCTGGCCGATGGCCCCCTACAAACGATCCGAGATTGGACGGTGAAGCTGGCCAAGCGGCTCAAGGTGGTGGGGCTGATGAACATCCAGTTCGCGGTCAAGGGCGATCAGGTCTACATCCTAGAGGCCAACCCTCGCGCTTCTCGGACGGTGCCCTTTGTCTCTAAGGCGACAGGGCGGCCCCTGGCCAAGCTGGCGGTGCGGGTGATGTCGGGCAAAACTCTGGCCGAACTGGGCGTCACCGAGGAAGTCATTCCTAAGCACATTTCGGTTAAAGAGGCCGTTCTGCCCTTTGAGAAGTTTCCTGGCACCGACACCATCTTGGGACCAGAGATGCGCTCTACTGGGGAGGTCATGGGCATCGACGTAGACTTTGGCAAGGCCTTTGCTAAGGCAGAGCTGGCCGCAAACCAGCGGCTGCCGCTCAAGGGCGCAGTTTTTATCTCCATGAACGACCGGGAAAAGGCGGCGGTGATTCCCATCGCTCAAGATCTGGCGGCAATGGGCTTTAAGCTGGTAGCCACCACCGGTACCCGTAAAGCCTTGATGGAGAGTGGTTTGAAGGTTGATCTGGTGCTCAAGCTGCACGAGGGCAGGCCCCACGTGGTTGATGCCATCAAGAACAATCAGATCCAGCTGATTATCAACACGCCAGCTGGGGGTGAAGCGCAGGAAGATGATCGCTCTATTCGGCGAACAGCCCTGGCCTACAAGGTGCCAATTATTACCACCATCGCTGGAGCCAGAGCCACCGCAGCCGCTATTCGCTCTTTGCAGCAGGAACCCCTAGAGGTAAAAGCCCTGCAGGACTATCTGGGGATCAGCCGGTAGAAGCAGCGGTTTGCGGGGAAAGCTAGACTAGAGATACCTCTTAAAAGTGACAGGTTTTCCCTAAGTAATGTCTACTGGTAAAACCTGTTTCACCCCAGTAAATGTCGGTTTCGACAGGTTGCTTTAAAGGGCCACTTATGGAGGTACTTAGAGTGCTTTTTATACAGCCCAATAGCCCAACCTAGCAATCTTAAAAATGGACATTTTGTGATGAAACTTCGACAAGATCTGTCGAAAGTGCGATTGTCGAGCGTTAGCAGTTCAAACAATAATAGAACTGTTGAACAAATTGTTAACTTTAATACTCTTTTCCAGGTGACAGGTAATGGCACACGATTCTCAGGTTCAGAGACGAACCGCTTCTGCAGCTAAGGTGCAGGACAGTGAAGTTGATTTTGACCAGTGGGCGAAAGCAGTTCGCCAGCAGATGATCGAAGCTCTGAAGCGCCGGGGCAATTAGAGGTCATCTAAGGCAGTAATAGGAGTCGGGCAAGAGAGATCAACCGACACAGTCAGATCAACCTTGCTGCTCATTTACTGTTGATCATTGATTGCAAGATCACTGATTCCAAAATTGATTCAAAAAAGTAGAGACGTGATTAGTCACGTCTCTACTTTTTTGGGTTGCGCTGGCCTATTCCAATTCTTCTTTAGAATGCCCTAAACCTTGCACTGGATGCAGGCCCCTGCACCCCTACCAAACACTTCATTTGTATTAAACGCTGGCCAGTTCAGTCCAGTTGTATTAAACGCTGGCCAGTTCAGTCCAGTATTTGTCGTAGAGTTCAGTGGTGGTTTCGTCTAGGGGGGCGATGCTCTCGCACTTGGCCAATACATCGTCAGACGGAAAGAGCGTTTCGCTCTCCTTTAGCTCACTGGAGAGAAGGTCAAAAGCCGGCTCGCTAGGCGTGGCAAAGCGCAGCTTCTCCACCGCAAAGGCGGCGTTTTCTGGCTCCAGCATAAAGTTCATCCAGGCATAGGCGGCGGCTGAATTGGGAGCCCCTTGGGGAATCACCATCGTATCTGTCCAGACGGAGCTGCCGGTGCTGGGAATGACGTACCGCAGGTTGGGATTATCAACCGGCAGAGCATTGCCGACAATGGAGTAGGTCATGGACGTTAGCAGGTCTCCAGCAATTAGCCGGTCTTCCCAGCCAAAGGATTGGAAGGCTGCGATCGCAGGCTTCAACTCCCGCAGCCGGTTATAGGCGGCTTCGATCTGTTGAGGATCGGTAGCGTTGTAGGAGTAGCCCAAAGATTTTAGGACCGCTCCCATCGTTTCGCGCACATCTTCTAGCAGCGTAATTCTGCCCGAGAGCCTGCTCTGGTTTTCCCACAGGTAGTTTAGATCTGTTGGTCCAGGGTTAATGACTGTCGTGTCATAAATCAGGCCAGTAGTGCCCCAGCTGACTGGAATACTGTGCTGGTTGTCGGGGTCGTAGGGCGGACTTTGCCACTGGTCGCGCAGATCGTCTAGCCCCGTCAGCTGAGACTTATCAATCTCAGAAAGCAGATTCAGCTCAATCATCTGCTGCACCATGTAGTCAGAGGGGTACAAAACGCTGTACTGCTTACCCCCGCCTGCCTGCATCTTGGCCAGCATGGTTTCGTTGCTATCGTACACATCAGCAACAACCTGAATGCCCGTTCTTTCGGTAAAGCGCTGGTAGACCTCGTCGTCAGAGTAGTCGGCCCAGGTGTAGATATAGAGCGGTTCGTCGGAGCTAGCAGCTGAGCCAGTCTGGGTTTCTGCCTCGGTATCTGGAGTCCTCGACTGCTGTCCCTGGCAGTTGGCTAGCGCCACCGTAGAAACCGCTGCCGCTGAGAACTGCAGAAAGCGACGGCGAGAGGGGTTGAACAAATGAGACCGTGAATTCATCCGGTCCGGCTGTCTGAAGCGCATGGACAGTTCCTCAACTATTTTTTCAAGCTTTCAAAGTTAATTCTTCAAGAGTCACTAGCAGTTCCCCTCCCCTACTGGAGCTGGTGCAAAAACCCACTGCACAGTGTACTTGGCAGTCGGGGCTAGCGCAAATGATTGGAGAGGGGGTGAAGGGGGGCAGGGGTAAAGGGTTTCTAAGTAGGTCGATAGAATCATGTGTAGGATGCGTTAGGCATAGCCGTAACGCATCAAAACCTTGTGCGGCATGGGTTACGCTGCGCTAACCCATCCTACAGCGGCTCTATATTTAAT
>JACVRP010000628.1 GCA_014534385.1 Cyanobacteria bacterium Co-bin13 | reverse complement strand
GGGCCTCGCGGAAGCACCTGAGATCGACTACGGCTATGGGTTAGTTATTAACAACCAGTCGGAGAACCGACTCATTGGCCACGGCGGCGGTATCAGCGGCTTTGTCAGCAGCCTGCTGTACCTGCCAGACCAGGACACCACCATCGCTGTACTCAGCAATGTGGAATCGATTAACCCCGAGCAGATTTCGGCGGGTCTAGCTGCCATTTTACTGGGCAAACCTTACGATCTGCCCCAGGCGATCGATACGGTGACGGTGGATGCGGCGGTGCTAGAGCGCTACGTGGGTACTTACCAATTGGCCCCGGAGTTTCAGCTCACCATCACGCTGGAAAACGGGCAACTCTATGCCCAGGGCACCGGGCAGCCTGCGATCGCTCTTTACCCCGCCTCCGACACCGAGTTCTTTGCCCTTGCGCCTGAACTGCGTATTGTCTTCACCCCCACCGCCGCTGGCACGGTAGACAGCCTAACCCTGATTCAGGGTGGCCAAAACACCATAGCCCCCACAGTAAATTAAAAGGAAAACCCGATGCAATGGCTTAATGAACCGCCCCAGTGGGGGCAATCTGACTCAATGGTCAACGGCTGGCGACAGCCACCAACCGAAACACCCTACAGCTTTGGGATGCCGCTACCGGAGGGCTAATTCGCACCTTTGTAGGTGAGGCTATCAACTCATCGGAGATGCTGCCGATTCGCTTTAGCCCCGATGGTCAGAGGGTTGCCACTGGCGATACCGATCACAGTGTCAAACTCTGGAATGCCCGCACCGGATCTCGGATCGTTACCCTGAAGGGACACATCAGCGGGGTGAAACATCTGGCTTTTAGTCCTGACGGGCAACATCTGGCCAGCACGACAGAGACGACCGCTCACCTGTGGAATTTGCAGAGCTATCAGCGAGAACGTGCGTTCGCCCTGTTGCCAACCCCTGCTTCCTCAGACCCGTTGAATAATCTGGCCGATGTCGCTTTCAGTCCTAACGGGCAGGTACTGGCGATCGGGTCACTATTGGAGCCGACCACGGCTGATGACCTGTTTCCCCGGCAGGGTATCACCCTCTGGCAGGTAGAAAGCGGGCAGCAGCTAGGGCAAATTCCTGACGTCGCTGAGTTTCAGTTCAGCCCTAATGGCCGCTTTTTGATAGCTAACGGTCTGGACGTACAGCTTTGGGAACCGCACTAGCCCGCCTCACCAGCCTTTGTTTTTATTATCAGGAAAACCTAATCCCATGAAACCCCTAACCAGCGTTTTGTTAATGATGACGCTGACAGGCTGTGGCCTATCAGATGTTGTCGCGGCTGATTCTTCGTCACCGCCAGAACCCTTAGGAGCAGAGGACATGAACAGTTCAACTCCGGCTCCCTATGACTCCACCATGCCAACGGAAATACGCCCCAATGTTTGGTTTAAGGTCGCTGCCAAGTCGGGCACCTGCCCAGAAATGGTGGGCCGTTGGGAGCTTGTGATGGGATTTGAAGGGGGAGCGGATCATACGGTGGTGGCGGATATTGCGGCGATCGCCGCCATGCCTGTCCAAATCATCCGAGCTGAGGCCCGTCACATCACCTACGAAGCGCCTTTGATCGAAGACTACGCAACCTGTCAGGGCAG
>JACVRP010000465.1 GCA_014534385.1 Cyanobacteria bacterium Co-bin13 | reverse complement strand
CACTGGCTTCAGTTCGGAAGCTCGTAGGGCTAGCCCTCCCAACAGCACCGGAATACCGTAGAAAAATCCAGCCAGGTTCAGAGTTGGGTTGTCTTGAAAATAGGCGACAAAGCCAACAACAGTAAGAATGCCGCCAACGACGAGCAAAATAGAACCCAGGGAGGTTTTGCCGAACATGATAATCCAGTAGGTACAGTCAGTCTTCTTTAATGATGCCTGGTTGTGGGCTGTAAGGGTAGGGAATTCTCAAGATTGCTCTGTGTTAACTGGCCGCAAAGTTGCTTATCCTGTGTAAGGAGAGTTGAGCAACCAGAAATGGACTTACAGGTCATTCGCGATCGCATCGAGCAAATCAAAGGCAAGCGCGAAACGCTGGTCCGACTGCTGGAGCAGCCAGACCTTGGCACGCTGCGCATTGATGTCAACCAGGCGCTAGAAGAGATGGACGACCTATTAGAAGAGTTTGACCGTGCCTTTCCTGGACAGGCAAACGGGTAGCGCCCAATCCAACCAGTTCCAAACTTTAACTGGGCTCCCTTAATTAGCTCTAAGCTTAAATTCACCCATTCAGGATTATTTCAATAAACACCAGGCGATGGCGACCACCTACTCCGTCGAAATTCATCATCAAGGCACCACCCAAACCCTGACCGTTGCCGAAGATCAGACAATTTTAGCGGCAGCTCAAGCGGCTGGCCTAGAGTTGCCCTACTCCTGTAGCGCTGGCGTCTGCACCACCTGCGCCGCCCAGCTCTTAGAAGGCAAAGTCGATCAAACCGACGGTATGGGCGTCAGCCCCGAACTGCAGGCCGAAGGCTATGCCCTGCTGTGCGTAGCCTATCCCCGCTCTGACCTCAAGCTTGAGACAGAGAAGGAAGATATTGTGTATCAAAAGCAGTTTGGTCAATCGTAGGAAAAAGACACGGGGACACGGCGACACGGCGACACGGGAAACTCACGCCAAGAACCTATCTAAATCTCCCCCAACTCCCCAACCTCTCCGCGTCCCCCCTCTCCGCGTCTTCCCCTTCTCCCCTACCCATCCATCCCCTACCCATCCACCAAAAACTCCCATGACAACCCACTTCATCACTGCTGAAATCGACCTCAATGACGCCACGACCGACCTGCAGCAGGCCGTTGAGGCTGAGCTGGAAAAGCGCGGTGAGCCGCTGCGATGGGCGGTGACTGCGGTGGATGAGGAGCAGCAAAAAGCGACGGTTGAAGCGGTCGTTACGGTCAGTACCAAAGACTAACTGGTGGCTGCTCGTCCATACACTGCGGTTCTGATTATTCCGACTGGCATTGGGGCTGCTATTGGCGGCTACGCAGGAGATGCTTTGCCGGTAGCGCGGGCTATGGCGCAGGTGGCCGACCGGCTGATTACCCACCCTAATGTGCTCAATGGGGCGCAGCTCTACTGGCCCTTGCCCAATGCCTATTACGTTGAGGGCTATGGCCTGGATCAGTTTGCTGCCGGACGCTGGGGGCTGCGGCCGGTTCACCAAAACCGAATTGGGCTAGTGCTAGATCAGGCGATTGAGGAAGACTTGCGCTGGCGGCATTTACAGGCAGCGGATGCGGCGCAGGCAACGCTGGGCCTGGATCTGACTGACTACACAGTAACCGATGCGCCTTTGGGCGTGACCTTGAGGACGGCAGAATCGGGCGCTACCTGGGGCACGATCGCAAATCATGATAGCCTGCTGCGGGCAGTGGAAAGGCTGATTGCGGTGGGGGCAGATGCGATCGCAGTTGTTGCCCGTTTCCCCGACGACTTTGGCAGCGAGGCCCTACAAAACTACCGTCAGGGTCAGGGGGTTGACCCACTGGCCGGAGCCGAAGCCGTGATCAGCCATCTCGTGGTGCGCACCTTTCAGCTTCCCTGTGCCCATGCTCCAGCGCTGACACCGTTGCCGCTAGACCCCAGCCTCTCGCCCAAGTCTGCCGCTGAGGAAATTGGTCATACTTTTTTGCCCTGTGTGCTGGCCGGGCTCAGCCGTGCACCTCAGTTTGTGACTCGCGCTCCAGCCCAGGCTCACGATCTTTGGGCCGAGCAGGTCGATGCTGTGATCGTGCCTGCTACAGCTCTAGGCGGCAGCGCCGTTATCAGCCTTAGCCGCACCAAGACCTGGGTGATTGCTGTCGAGGAAAACACAACGACGCTACAGGTCACACCTGAGCAGCTGGGCATTCGCGCGATTCGGGTCAGCTCTTACCTGGAGGCAATTGGTGTCATAGCGGCGCACAAAGCCGGGGTAGGGCTGGCGGGAATGCGATCGCACATCTCCCCAATCCAGCCACTGGTTAAGTAATGCTTGAGTCAAAGGCTGGCCCTATCTTCGCTAATATAGCGGCATCCCTGTAGCATTTAGCATTGCCTTGGTGAGACCCTCCCCCGACGACCAGCCCCAGATGGACCCCCTCAGTCGAATGCAGATTTTAGCAGCGATGGGGGTCACAGCCATTGTGCTGCTGCTGATTGCCCGCCTCTGGCTGTTCTTTGATACGGCTTCTCTGCTGCCAGTCCGGTTTTCACTGCCGGACGTTCTGATCGGCATGGGCGTCGGTCTAGGCATTACTGTCATCAGCTCGATTGCCTACCAGGTCTGGCCGCTCTATCGCCGCAACGCCGACTTCTATCTCAAATTTGTGCTTGAACCGCTGATCTGGCCTGATCTGCTGTGGATGGGGCTGCTTCCCGGCCTGAGCGAAGAGCTGCTGTTTCGCGGCGTCATGCTGCCCGCTATTGGCCTCAATAGCTTCGGCATTTTGATTTCTGGCCTGAGCTTTGGCGTACTGCACCTAAGTGGGCCGCAGCAGTGGGGTTACGTGGCCTGGGCCACGGTTGTTGGCTTCATTTTAGCCATCAGTGCCGTCGTTACCGGCAATCTGCTAGTGCCTATTCTGGCCCACATTCTGACTAATCTGATTTCCAGCTTTTTCTGGAAATTCAAGCAGGCAAGAACGCCAGCCTAATCACGCCAGAGATAGCTCTGATTAGAAAAAAGCGTATACCAGCTCCTCAACCTTTAACCAGATCGGCCGCTGACATAGTCGCTGGTGCGCTGGTCTTGGGGATTGTTGAAGATACTGACCGTCGGGCCGACCTCCACCCAATGCCCCTCACGTTTACCGCCTTCAACGGCTTCGGCGTTAAAAAAGGCTGTG
>JACVRP010000649.1 GCA_014534385.1 Cyanobacteria bacterium Co-bin13 | reverse complement strand
GAAATTCCTGAGTACATTCCAATTATTTTCCTGAGGAATTTCCTGTGGACTGTCCTGTGGGGTGGGTGCTGTTGTTGGGGCGGGCGTAAGGCGAGGATTTGGGGCTACGTTGGTTGCTATTGCTGGGGCGGGCGTAAGACGGAGCCTGCTGCTACGTTGGGAGTCTCTGCTCGGGGCCTTCCCCCGAACCCCGCGTTTTGGGGGCCCGGGCTCCCCCAAACCCCCCGAAAGGGTCAGTTGTGCTTACAGGACAACGGTGGGCAGCAGAGATAGTGAACCCGTATCGCTGGCTGAGCGAAGCCGAAGCCAGATTCCGGTAGGATGCATTAGGCGTGAGTGCTTCTCAGGATTGGGCGTTAAACTCTGCCCACGCCGTAACGCATCTCTCTGCAGCACCGCCCGCCAACCTTAATTCTTTTGCTGAGGCGCTATGGCATAGAGTAGTTAGGTAGATTTGTGCGCTCCTGACGTTCCCATGACTTCGACTTATCGGGCTCCTTTTATCTCTGCGGTGCCGGTTGACCAGATTCGCTACAACGAGCAGGGGTTGGTGCCTGCGATTGTCCAGGACTATCTAGATGGCACGGTGCTGATGATGGCCTGGATGAACCGGGAGGCGCTGCAAAAGACGCTGGAAACGGGGGATACCTGGTTTTGGAGTCGATCGCGGCAGGCGTATTGGCATAAGGGGGAGACGTCGGGGCATTTGCAGAAGGTGCAGGCGATTCGCTACGACTGCGACAGTGATGCGCTGCTGGTGACGGTGGAGCAAATTGGCGATGTGGCCTGTCACACGGGGGAGCGGAGCTGTTTCCATCAGGTGGAGGGGCAGAAGATCGCGCCGCCAGCGGATACGCTGTCGCAGGTGTTTGCGGTGATTTGCGATCGCAAAGCCAACCCCGACCCCAGCTCCTACACCTGCAAGCTGCTGGAGGGCGGCGACAACAAAATTCTCAAGAAGATTGGGGAAGAGACGGCAGAGGTCGTGATGGCCTTTAAGGACGATGAGCCAGATGCGATCGCAGGGGAAGTTGCTGACCTGCTCTATCACACTCTGGTAGCACTGGCCCATCACGAGGTAGACATCAAAGCCGTCTACCGCAAGTTACAGGAACGCCGCCGCTAAAGGTTCAGGGAGAATTCAGCCTGATTTGTTATCGTGACGGCATCAAAAACGCCGTCTCGTTCAGACCCAACTATGCCCCTTCTCCCCCTCCCCGCGGCCCGTCCGGCTGAGCTGCGTCGCAGCTCGCGTCTCCCCCTCTCCGCGTCTCCCCCATCTCCTCCCCCTCTCCTAGATCGCCTGCACATCGAGGTCACAAACGTCTGCAACTTCAAATGCGAGTTTTGCCCCGATGCCATTATGGAGCGCAAGCGAGGGCACATGGATCTGGGGCTGCTGCGACAGATTCTAGACGAACTAGCCAAACAGCCAATTACCCGGATAATCACCTTCCACCTGATGGGTGAGCCGCTGATCTATCCAGACATTTTTGCTGCGATTGAGATGGCGGCAGAGCGGGGTCTTCAGCTCCATCTGACGACCAACGGCAGCACCTTTCAGCTCAAGCCCGACCATGTAGATCGCCTGGTCAGCTCCGGCATTCCCAAAGTCACGATTTCCCTGCAGACCCCCGACCCTCATACTTTTACCCTACGGGGCGCTCCGCCCAAGCTCTCGGCCAATGCCTACTTCGAGGGCATTACCCGCTACGTCAGGACAAATCTCAGGACAGCGGACAGCCCCACCCGAGTTCACATCAAGTTTCTCGACACCACGCCCCACCCCTTCCTGGTGCCCCACAAGCCGATGAAGGTAGTTGAGGGCAAAGCCCAGATGCAGGAGATGCTGAGGGAATGGGCGTCTCATTTGCTGGCGGATCTGCCGGACTGTCCTGACCAGAATTGGATAGAGCAGCAGATTGATTGCCACAAGCCTGGTCGCTGGCAGCTGATTCCCCTGCATCCCAAGCTGGTGCTGGAGACGTTTCCTCTCGATAGCTGGGGCAACGTGGAGGCTGATTCCGTAGTGCCCGCCAGTTTCGGCTACTGCAACGGGGCATCCCAGCAGGCAGGCATTCTCCACGATGGGAC
Organism: Cyanobacteria bacterium Co-bin13; assembly: GCA_014534385.1. Classification (GTDB taxonomy): domain Bacteria; phylum Cyanobacteriota; class Cyanobacteriia; order Phormidesmidales; family Phormidesmidaceae; genus JACVSF01. The sequence continues at coordinate 2,387 of JACVRP010000649.1, read as the reverse complement.
TGTAGTGCCCTGCTGTAAGGACTTTGAGGGGCACATTCCCCTGGGCAACGTGAAGGAAAAGCCGCTGCGGGAGATTCTGAGCAGCGCTCCGGCATGCCATTTGCGGCAGGGATTTGACCGCTTCCAGGTGGAGAACCTGGTGTGTCAGCGCTGCATGGGGGCAGATACCAGGGCTAAAGCGGTTCTACGGCAGGCGGGCTCGATTGCCTATTTTAAGGTCTATAACCCGCTGATGAAGCGGCTTCAGCCCCACTGGGGCAAAACTTAATCCTCCCGCTGGAGGGAGGAGGCAGAGCCTCCGGGGAGGCATCCCCAGGCAGAGCTTGGAGACGAGGGAACCTAGGGTTTTAGCCAGCGCTCTAGGCCGCGGCGGGTTGGGGTGCCTGCGGCGGTGAATGTCCAGAGGGCGCGCTTGTGCTCTGGCCCATGGCTGAGGTGGAGGGGACGATCCGGGCCGTAGTAGTAGATTGAGTCGAAGGGGAGGGCTTGGTTCAGAAGCCAGTCGAGGATGCGATCGCACCTAGTGGGGCTCGCCCGAAACTCGCCGGCCGCCCCCACTCGCTCTCAGTAATACCGCCCATTCCGATTCCGCTCATGGGCCATATGCTGATCCCGGCTGGGATCCACCCGCCCATGCTTCTCCCCCGTCACCCGATCCCGCCGCGCCAAAAACTTCTTCAGGTCAATAGAACAAAACCCATAGGTGAGCTGAAACCCCTCCCCTCCAAACTCATCAATGATGGGATCCAAAAGGTAACGGTTCAAATCCCTCAGCGCCTGCAAGCTCTCCTCCTGCTGCGGCCAAGGATCAATCTGATCTGCAAAGCGACGGTAAGTCTGCGTACAGGTGCAAAACTCCCCCAACGTCAAATACCTCCCCAGCCGCTCCCCTCCTTCCATTGCGCCTCTCTCCTCCCCCCTTAGAGCGTCGGGAAAAACACCCTCAAATAAGCCCCAATCAACACATCGCCCCAGAAGATCGCGATCAGAGCGCCCAACGCCAAAAACGGGCCAAAGGGCATGGGCTGGCGACGGCTGATCAGGCGCAGTGCGATCGCACCACCCCCCACCACAGCCCCACTCAAACAGGCCAAAAATCCACTCAGCAACACGCCCGACCAGCCTAACCAGGCTCCTAACATCGCCGCCAGCTTGGCATCACCGCCGCCCATCGCCGTTTGTCCCAGAGCCGCCGAGGCAAAAATTGTAATCAGGTCAAACAGCCAAATTCCCACAACAGCTCCAATCACGCCCCCCATCAGCCGATACACTGCCGCCGCCACCGATCCAGTTTCGGCGTAGCCCATTCCCGCCTGAAAAACCAACCCCACGACCAGCCCAGACTGGGTGAGGGAATTGGGCAGGGTCAGGGTGTCAAAGTCAATAAAGGTCAGGGCCACCAGCCAGCTCAGCAGCAACCAGTAGCCCAGGGTGAAACCAGAAAAGCCAAACAGCCAAAATGTCGCTAGAAAGAGAACTCCCGTAAACGCCTCGATCAGCGGGTAGCGGGCGGCGATAGGCGCTTTGCAGTAGCGGCAGCGGCCTCGCAGCCAGAGCCAGCCAAACACGGGCACGTTGTCGTAGGGCTTGAGCCGGGTGTGGCAGCGGGGGCAGCGTGAAGGCGGGTACAGCAGAGATAGCCCTTCTGGAATGCGGTAGATCACCACGTTCAGGAAGCTGCCCACGGCGGCCCCCAGCATAAACACCAGCAGCGACGGAATCAGCACGTACAGCAAGGCACTTAGGAAAGAACGGCTATTCTTCGCAGCATACCCCGTCGCGCAAACAGGCCATCAGGATCGGTTCGAAATGGGATAGATCCGGCGTTTTCAGGTTGGGTACTTTAGCCCGATCATCCCAGATGCGGAGCTGAACGGCTTCCTTGGCATAGGGTTGCCGGATAAAAGCTGCGGCCTCTTCTGGGGAATAGACGCCACCCTGCAGCTCCAGGCTCAGCTTAGAAGCAGGGGAAAGCCCTTCCCAGTAAATCGGATTCACGGCACAGAGATAGCGTTTGGCGGCAACATGGAGGCGGATTGGCTCGGTGACGGCAGGGTTAAATAGGGTCTCTAGAACGGGCATCGCTCGGTACTCGTGGCGGTCATCTACGCCCCGCTCAGCAACGGTTTCGCCCAAGTTGTGGAGCAGGTGGCCGATGTCGTGGAGCAGGCAGGCGGTGATCAGATCAGGGGAGCGGTTGGCGGCTTCGGCCAGGGCAGCACACTGGAGGGCGTGCTGGAGTTGGCTGACGGCTTCGCTGCCGTATTGGGCGTGGCCTTGGGTGGCGAGGGTTTGGAGGAGGGTTTGGGGAGTCATGGGTAGGGGGAGCAGGAGAGACGCGGGGACAGGGGGACGCGGAGACGCGGAGAGGTGGGGGAGGTGGGAGG
>JACVRP010000214.1 GCA_014534385.1 Cyanobacteria bacterium Co-bin13 | reverse complement strand
TGACTCGGCCAGCGTCTCGGCCTCAGGTTCGGGCACTTCGTCTGCTGTCTCGGGAGGGGCAGCAGGTACGACTTCTTCTGGTTCAGGGGCGGTAGGTTCGAGCGGGGCAGCGGGCGTGGGTGAAAAGACTGCCGCCGGAGCAGCGGCACTGGCTGCCGCCGGAGCCGGATTGACCGTTTCAGTGCTAAGTTCAGCCGGTTCGGTCAGCAGTGGTTCTACTTCGACCGTTTCTTCGGTTAGCTCCGCTGGGGGTGGCTCTGTCACGATCAGCTCGATTGGAGTCATGGCCGCCTCGATTGGGCGCTGCCAGAGGTCTAATCGACTGAGGGCAAAGGCTAGAGCATGCACCCCCACCGAACCTACCACTCCCCAAAGGAGCACTCGACGCAAGAGCGCCTGCTCCCGGTCATGCTGCTGAGCACAAAACTGTGAAAGACTCATGCCGCCCGTCTGCTAAACAGCCAATTCATCCAACTATAGTTGAGAAAACTTGTCATTGAGTCAAGCTTTTTCAGGAATAATTTTCGCAGCCCGATTAGATTTACCTGACAAAACTCTAGTGAGTTAGCTGATTAAAAATTCTCAATAGGCTCTTAGAATAAGCTGAAATAGCCTATAAAAAGCTAGCTATTTGCCCATCTCAAGGGAGTCTCGTAGGGAATTTGCTGGGAATTACTCTCAAGTAAAGCTTGACAATGCACGAACAATCAGGCTCAATTCACTTGAGAGTAATTTTCAATTAGCAGATTATGGGAACAATCTTTGCCGCAGGCGGCATTGTCATGTGGCCGCTGCTGGCCTTTTCGATTCTTGCGATCGCGCTGATTGTGGAGCGCCTGGTGTTCTGGTTTCGGCTAAACCGTCGCCAGCGGCAGGTGATGAGGGAAATCATTCAGACCTACCGAAGAAGCCCAGTTGATGCGTTTCCCAAGCTCAAGCAAAACGCAAAGCTGCCCATTGCCCGGATCTTCCTGGAAGCGCTGGAAATTGACGGGGCCAGCCCCAAGCAGTTTCACATGGCCCTAGCTAGCGCTATGCAGGCTGAATTGCCCCATCTGCGCCGTTTTAACACCGTCTTTGCCACGATTATCGCCGTCTCTCCGTTGCTGGGGCTGCTGGGCACCGTTTTGGGCCTAATTGCCTCCTTTAGCGTGCTGCGGCTAGGCGACATTGGGGCTAATGCAGCGGCCGTAACCGGCGGCATTAGCGAAGCCCTGGTGTCTACGGCAGCAGGGCTGGTTGTCGCCATCTTCACTCTGGTGTTTGCCAACCTCTTTAAGGGCCTTTACAAGCGTCAGGTGGCCCTGATTCAAGAGTATGGCGGCCAGCTTGAGATCCTCTACGAATCCCACTACGAGCGGCTAGCGCAAATTAAGGACGAGGCCTATGTTTCTCCCTGAAGAACCGGAAGAAGAGTTTGAACTCAATATTGTGCCGATGATCGACGTCATCTTCGCCATCTTGACGTTTTTCATTGTCTCTAGCCTGTTTCTCACCCGCTCTGAATCCCTGCCGGTAAATTTGCCCAAAGCCGCCAGTGCAGACATGCAGGAGCGCACCCGGATTACGGTCACAGTAGATGAGTCAGGAGAGATCTCGCTGAATCAGGATGCGGTTGCCCTAGAGGCGCTCCAGACCAGCGTTCGCGATCTAATGGGCAGCACGCAGGAATCGGTCATCGTGATCAATGCCGACGAAGCCGTCAGCCACGGCCAGGTGATTGCCGTCATGGATGAACTGCGGGCCATTGAAGGGGCAACGTTGGGGATTGCAACTCGGCAGCCGGAGTAGGGTGAGCGGGTGGATGGGTGGGCGGGTGGATGGGTGGATGGGTAGGGGTGGTTAGCGATCCAGCATTACTGGCGCTTTTCTCGGTTGAATCGAATGCTCTTTGCCTTGCCGTATTTTCGAGCTGTTTACCGTCTAGGCCTGGTCACCCTGAGCTGAGACGCCTCATTCGCGATGACACACTCTCTTTCAAAATCTCGCTTTCAGCTGACTCGAACGCCGCTGCTGCTGCTTGGGCTGGTTCTGTGTACCGGCATTCTCGCTGTTTGCCTAATGGTCAGCGTTCTGTTGGGAGCCGCTGACATTGCGCCCCAAACGGTGTGGCAGGCGCTCTTTCAATTCGATGGCTCTACTGAGCACCTGATTATTCGCACTGTGCGTCTGCCGAGAGCGATCTTGGCTGTCTTTGTGGGTGCGGCCCTGGCGGTGGCTGGGGCTATTACTCAGGGGCTGACCCGCAATGCTCTGGCTGCCCCCGACATATTGGGCATTAATGCTGGGGCTGCCCTGGCGATGGTGCTCACAATCTATTTCAAAACCAGTAACGGTAACGTCTGGGTTGCCTTTGGCGGAGCTGCGATTTCTACCCTCACCGTCTACTGGCTGGGCTCGATGGGGCGCAGCGGTCTCACCCCACTGAAGCTGGTGATTGCTGGATCTGCCCTGGCCTACCTGCTCAATTCTCTAATGTACGGCGTTCTCATTTTCAACCAGCGCACCCTGGATGAGATTCGCTTTTGGCTGGCCGGTTCCCTGGCGGGGCAGGATATGGCTAGTATTTTGCCAATATTGCCCTACATTGTGGCAGGGCTGGCGGGTTCCTTGGTCCTAAGCCGCCAGTTGACCCTGCTGTCCCTAGGGGAAGATGTAGCCCAAGGGCTGGGCTTGCGGACTGCCTGGGTCAAAGTAGCTGCCGCCGCTGTAGTCGTTCTCCTAGCCGGAAGCGCCGTTGCCCTAACAGGCCCCATTGGTTTTGTCGGGTTGGTCGTGCCCCATATGGTGCGCTTTGCCGTGGGGGTCGATTACTGCTGGATTTTGCCCTACGCCATGATCTCAGGCGGGATTTTGCTCTCAATCGCTGATTTGGCTGCTCGGCTGGTAATTCGCCCCCAGGAGATTCCCGTAGGAATTATGACGTCTCTAGTTGGAGCACCGTTTTTCATTTACTTGGCACGGTCGCGGATTAAGCGGTAGGTATTTCGGGGCGAGAGGGTTTTGCTGGGAGGGTGCATTGCTGCGCGAATTCACCCCACGTCCTACGGGGCTAGTTCCCCGCGTCCCCGCATCCCCGTGTCCCCGCGTCCTCCCCACCCATCCACCCCCTACCCATCTACCCATCCACCCCCTACCCATGTCCACCAAACCCTGGCTCTCCATCCGCCCTCACCGCCTCCCCCTCTCCTTCCGGATTGATCGCCGGACGCCCATTGTGTTGGCGGCTCTGGCGCTGATGGCTCTCCTCTCCTTGGTTTTTAACGTCAGTCAGGGAGACTATCCGGTGCCGCCACTGGAGGTGGCCAAGACGATCTTGGGCATGCCAGGTAGCTCTGACTACGCCTTTGTGGTGCATACACTGCGGCTGCCTCGGGCGCTGGTGGCGCTGCTGGTGGGCATGGGGTTGGCGGTGGCGGGGGCGATTTTGCAGGGCATTACCCGCAACCCGCTGGCGGCTCCCGAAATTATTGGCATTAACTCGGGGGCGAGTCTGGTCGCGGTGGCGATGATTGTACTGCTGCCGGGGATTTCTACGGCTTGGCTACCGCTGGCGGCGTTTGCCGGGGGGCTGGGGGCTGCGATCGCAATTTACCTGCTGGCCTGGAACCAGGGCAGCTCCCCGATTCGCCTGATTTTGGTGGGCATTGGCCTGACTGCCCTAACCACGGCACTGACAAATTTAATGGTTACCTTTGGCGAGATCAATGCGGTCAGTCAGGCGCTGGTGTGGCTCACCGGCAGCGTCTATGGCCGCAGCTGGGAGCACCTCTGGCCGCTGCTGTCGTGGCTGCTGGTCTTTTTGCCGCTGACGCTGGTGCTGGCCCGCGATTTAGACGCGCTGCATTTGGGCGATAGCCTGGCCCAGGGGTTGGGCAGCCGGGTGGAGTGGACTCGCAGCTTGCTGTTGCTCTGTGCGGTGGCGCTGGCTGGGGCCTCGGTGGCGACTGCGGGCACCGTTGGCTTTGTCGGGTTGATGGCACCGCACCTAGCGCGGCAGCTGGTGGGGCCATCCCACGCGGGACTGCTGCCCACGGCGGCGCTGATGGGGGCCTGCATTGTAGAGCTGGCGGATCTGGTGGGGCGGCTTTTGTTTGCGCCGATTGAGCTGCCCTGCGGCGTAATTACGGCAGTGGTGGGTGCGCCCTATTTTCTGTGGCTGCTGTACCGGAGTGGGCGGTGAGGGGGGGGTGCGATCGCACTCCATGACCCTGACCTCAGCCTTCAACCTACAGAGTGATTGGACTGCCATCTATGATTAAATCCGTTGATTTTTTAAACCCCAATGAGAGACCTCGATACTTCAAAGACCATCCAGCTGCTCAATCACATCATGGAGTTTGAGCTGGCAGGCGTCGTTCGCTATACCCACTACTCCCTCATGGTGATTGGCCCCAACCGCATTCCCATTGTGGGCTTCTTCAAGGCTCAGGCAAACGAGTCTCTGCTCCACGCCCAGGAAGCAGGGGAGATCATCACGGGACTAGAGGGCCATCCCAGCCAACGTATTGCAGCCATTGAAGAGACAAACCGGCACTCGGTGACTGACCTCCTGCAGGAGAGCCTCAACCATGAGCAAAAAGCCCTAGATATGTACAAGCAACTGCTGCATGTCGTCGAAGACGCCAGCATTTATCTGGAAGAATACGCCCGCACCAAAATTGGCCAGGAGGAAATGCACACCTTAGAAGTCAAGAAAATGCTGCGGGACTTTAGCTAAGGACTTTGCCCATCCCTTAGTGGTGCTGGGTGCAGGAAAGTTTTCTGGGCGTTGCTGAATAGCAGCTTTCATACTGCCATTCAGCAACGCCCCCCAGTTTTCACCCGCTGTTAACCCCTATTACTCACTATGAAGCTCGACATCGCCAGCCCCATCGCCCTGACCACCCGCAAACTGTCCCTCGCCTATGACGGCAACACCATTGTTCAGGGGCTCGACTTAGCCATTCCCCAGAGCCGAGTCACGGCCCTGGTTGGCCCCAATGGCTGCGGTAAGTCTACGCTGCTGCGGGGGCTGGCCCGGCTGCTCAGGCCCACCGGGGGCACCGTGTATCTAGATAGCGACGCCATTGCCCATCTGCCGACCAAAGAGCTGGCTAAGCGCCTGGGCATTTTGCCCCAGAGCCCTGCTGCGCCTGAGGGGCTGACGGTGCGGGAGCTGGTGGCTCAGGGCCGTTACCCGCACCAAAACTGGCTGCAGCAGTGGTCAAAGGAGGATGAGTTGAAGGTGGAGGATGCGATCGCAACCACCCACCTGGAAAACTTTGCCAACCGCCCCCTAGACACGCTCTCTGGCGGGCAGCGGCAGCGAGCCTGGATCGCAATGGCGCTGGCCCAAGACACCCAAACTCTGCTGCTAGACGAGCCCACCACCTACCTAGATCTGGCCCATCAAATCGAGGTGCTGGATTTACTGGCTGATCTCAACCGCAGGCAGGGCAAGACCATTGTGATGGTGCTGCATGACTTAAATCTGGCCTGTCGCTACGCCGACCACCTGATCGCCCTCAAAGCAGGGCAGGTCTATGCCCAAGGCAATCCTATTGAGGTGATGACAGAGGCTTTGGTACACCAAGTATTTGGATTAGAGAGCAAAATCATTCGCGACCCCGTTGCAGGGACGCCGCTGTGCATTCCTATTAGCAGGAGCGTAGACAGTCTGTGACCGTTACTTTTCAGCATGGTGAATTAAGGCAATTGCTGCGCGATCATACGCAGCGCCAGCAGCCAGAGCTTTTGGTGAACGATCGAGATATCACGCTGCTCTATCCTGAGTGGCTCGGAGCGGGGTGCAAACGGGATATTGATCTGCCCAGCGGCATTTCCCTGACGCTTCACCAATACCAATTACGTGAGGATCTAACCCATCTTTGCCTGGCAGAAGACAGCAGCTGTTTTGAGTTTGTCTTCAATCTATCCACGCGCAGCCAGTGTGACGATCACTTTAGCTTTGCCGACCAGCAAGTCCACCTGTATGGCCCTCAGTTGGAAGATACCCAATGGCATGAGTTTGCTGGACAGGACTATTTAGCAGTAGACATTCACATCGATACTCCAATGCTAGCGTCTTTATTGGTTGCTGCCGAAGACAGACTGCCGCCCAGACTCCGGCAAATGCTCTCAGGAAGCTACAACCGCCCCTTTTTAGAGCCTGTGACAATCACCCCGGCCATGCAAACAGCGCTTTGGCAGATTCTCAAATGTCCCTACCAGGGACTCACCCAGAGCCTCTATCTAGAGAGCAAATCCCTGGAGCTGATTGCCCTGTTCCTTGACGCCCTCCAACAAGAACCGGCGACTCCACCCCCCTTACAGCCGGATGACATTGAGCGCGTCCGGCAGGCCCAACAGATTCTCCAGCAAAACCTGCAAACGCCGCCTTCTCTGCTAGCCCTGGCCCGCCAGGTAGGATTAAACGATCGCAAGCTCAAAGCAGGCTTTCATCAGATAGCCAACACCACCGTTTTTGGCTATCTCACTCAACAACGGATGGAGAAAGCCTGTCAACTCCTGGCCCAGCAGCACACAATTGCCGCCGTTGCCGCCGCCGTTGGCTACGCCAGCCCCACCGCTTTTTGTGGAGCCTTCCGGCGACAGTTCGGCATCCCCCCCAAAGCCTACCAACTAACCCAACGGCAAGGCGGATAGCCAAAAAC
>JACVRP010000385.1 GCA_014534385.1 Cyanobacteria bacterium Co-bin13 | reverse complement strand
GGCGAAGCCAATGCCCTGAAGGATCAGATCATTGCCACCTTCGGCGGTGTGCCCTTACCTAATAACGACCTGTCTCTTAAAGAAGCCGGACTCGGCGGCGTTGCCCATGAAGTCGGAACGCTGCGATTGAGTGCAAACGGCGATGGCGTTGTCGATGCTGATCTCAAGTTCCTTAGCTACGACAATCTCTATGCCTGCGACCTGTCGGTCTTTCCCAGCTCTCCGGCTGCGAATCCGACGCTGACGCTGGCGGCGCTGGCGATTCGCCTGGCCGATCACCTCAAGGCCGTGGTTTCTTAAGGCGTTACCACTCGGGCGGGAAGCACTCGGGGCAGCGCATATCGATGAAGCCTGCCCAGTCCCGGATCTCCGGTTCGCTGGGCAGGTCATTAGCGTCTGCGGCAATGGTTTGGGTGTAGAGTTCGCCGAAGCGATCGCAAACAAACAACCCAACCGGCAGTGGTTCCTCCGGCAGCAGCCCACCATAGCGGCGCAGCACCCGGCCTTCCCCATCCTGCAGCACCGGGAAAGGAACCGGGGTTTGCGCTAGCCAGGCTTGCAAAGGTTCGAGGGGGCCGGATGAAACTGCCAAAATCTCAGTATCCACGCTTTGGTAGTGCGGATACTGCTGGGCAAAGTCTAGTAGCCGCTGACAGCATGCCGAACAGCTAGCCCCAGGAAAAAACAAAATGACCAGATGCTTCCTCTGCTTGTACTGCCAAGACTGGATGGTACCGCTGCGGTTGACTGCAGGCAACTCAAACGGCGGAATGAGATCTCTAGGGTTTAAGGCAGAGGGTAGAGGGCGACGGGGAGGATTAGCGGTCATAAACGGAAATGGCTTCTCTCTCTGCATACTATAAGGGGTGCGATGATCCTTTAAGGCTTGTCAACAACCCTCACAATCACCCTAGCCTGCTGTAGTGAGCTTTAGTATGGCTTCCCTTCGTCCTACTGACTCAGTTCTCACCATCCTGAAATCCCTTAAGGACTATTTGGAAGAGGAATATCAGGACAGGCTCGATCAGGTAATTCTGTTTGGATCCCAGGCGCGAGAAGAAGCAACTGAGGATTCAGATATTGATGTGTTGATCGTCCTTAACGACCCAGTCAATACCAGTGCAGAAATAAACCGGACAGGTCACTTTGTCGCGCAGCTTTGCCTGGAACACAATCTTTTGATTTCTCGGCTTTTCCTGCCAAAATCTCGCTTCGAGGCAGAGAACTCTCCACTTTTGGCAAACATTCGTCGTGAAGGCATTGCCGTATGACTCCAGAGCAACAAGCCCTTCTAGACAAAGCACGACGTAGTTTGGAAGCTGCTCAAAAGCTTATGCAGCAGGAGTTTTACGATTTTGCTGTTTCTCGTGCTTACTACGCGATGTTTTATGTTGCTGAAGCCCTCTTAAATCATGAGGGGTTAGCTTTCTCCAGTCATGGTGCCGTGATTGGCGCTTTTGGGCAGCACTTTGCAAAACCTGGCAAAGTACCAGCCGAGTTTCATCGCTACCTAATTGATGCCCAAGCACAACGTACCCAAGCCGATTACGACGCCCAACCGGACATTTCGCAGGAAGACGCTGAAACGCTTGTCAGCCAAGCCCAAGCTTTCATCACCATTGGCTTTGGATATCTAAAGACCCGCTAGATCACCCTATTTAGCAACATATTGAGCTACGGGTTCAACCGAACTCGCTACGAAGTGGTCAAGCAGTAGATCCGACACGTGGACAGAGGCGATCCGCAGAACGATGAAAAACAGCCCGATGGCGATTAGCTCAAGTGCCGTCAGCTGTCTGGGTTTTGAGGCAAGATTAGAAGTTTTCATAGGTCAGCACGTCCTTTTTTGCTAAGTCATACTCGTTATGACTTTTTATAAGCTAATCATACTCATAACGAGTATGAGCTGACAAGGGGCTGTAGCTATTGCCTGCGCTATCTGATCAGCAGACTGAGATAGAATTTTGGCCGCAGCAGCTTCCTTGTCTGTGCATTGAGCTATGCCACAGATCCTGCCGCAGGCCAGACCTTTAGTGCCTCTACCTTACGCGCCGCCACAAGGGGGGTTTAATCTATGACACCCCTACCAACGGTTGAGGGATAGCTCCCTGGAGATGACTGAGCCATTCGACCAGGCTCTCCACCTGCTTCTCGGGCTTGAGGGTGCCCAAGCCGCGCACGGTGACTTTGTTGGGGGTGTAGACAAAACGCGATCGCAAGTGCCCCGGCAGTTTCTCCTGCAAGAGGTTCCAGGCCGGTTCTTCCATCGGCGTTTCCATGATTACGTGCTGCTTACCCTCGGGCTTGATGCGGGAGAACCCAACCTGCTTGGCCAGCAGCTTCAGCTCCATCACCTTGATCAGCTGCTCGGTGGCGTGGGGAATGGGGCCAAAGCGGTCGTTCAGATCAGCGGCGATCTGCACCAGTTCGATCTTGCTGTTGGCTGATGCCAGCGATCGGTAGGCTCCCATCTTCTGATCGAGGTCGGGAATGTAGTCATTGGGCACAAAGGCGGTGACGTTGAGATCCACCTGGGCGTCTTCCACCTTGGGAATTTCTTGACCTCGGATTTCTGCGATCGCTTCTTCCAGCATGTCCATGTAGAGGTCGAAGCCAATCGCGTCCATCTGGCCCGACTGCTCGACCCCCAGCAGGTTGCCCACGCCGCGAATCTCCATGTCGCGCATGGCGAGCTGGTAGCCCGAGCCGAGCTGAGTGAACTCCTGAATCGCCCGCAGCCGCTGCCGTGCCTGGGGGCTCAGTCCCTGCTGCTTAGGGTAAAACAGCCAGGCGTGGGCCTGAGTACCCGCCCGGCCGACCCGACCTCGGAGCTGGTAGAGCTGGGACAGCCCAAAGCGGTGGGCATCTTCAATCAAAATCGTATTGACGCGGGGAATGTCTAGCCCCGACTCAATGATGGTGGTGCAGACCAAAATGTCAGCATCGCCATTGCTAAAGGTAAGCATGGTCGATTCCAGCTCGCCCTCCTGCATTTGGCCGTGGGCGATGGAGATGCGAGCCGTGGGCACCATCTCGCGAATGCGGGCCGAAACTTCTTCAATGCCTTCGACCCTGGGCACCACGTAGAAGATCTGGCCGCCCCGGTCTAGCTCCTGGCGAATGGCGGTACGGATGCTTTCGGGATCGAGGGGAGCCAGGTGAGTTTTGATCGGGCGGCGCGAGGGCGGCGGCGTGGTGATCAGGCTCATCTCCCGCACGCCGGAGAGCGACATATACAAGGTGCGGGGAATTGGGGTAGCGCTGAGGGTGAGCACGTCTACCTGGGTCTTGAGCGACTTGATCTTTTCTTTTTGATTCACGCCAAAGCGCTGTTCCTCATCGATTACCAGCAGGCCCAGGTTCTTAAAGTTGACGCCCTTGCCCAGCAGCTGGTGGGTGCCCACCACAATGTCGAGTTCACCTGTGGTCAGCCGCTGCAGGATATCTTTTTTCTCCTGCTGGCTGCGGAAGCGGTTGAGCAGCCCCACCTGGATGGGGTAAGGGGCAAAGCGCTCCTTCAGCGTGTGGTAGTGCTGCTGGGTAAGAATGGTGGTAGGGGCCAGCAGAGCAACCTGCTTACCGGCGATCACAGCCTTGAAAATAGCTCGCAGCGCCACCTCGGTTTTGCCAAAGCCGACATCGCCACAGACTAGGCGATCCATTGGGCGATCGCTTTCCATGTCGCGCTTGACGTCCTGCACCGCTTTGAGCTGGTCAGGCGTGGGTTGGTACGGGAAAGACTCTTCCAGCTCTTCCTGCCAGGGCATGTCGGGCGGGTAAGCGTAGCCCTCCATCTTGGCCCGCTGAGCGTAGAGCTTGAGCAGATCGACCGCCACTTTTTTGATGGCGTTGCGGGCCTTGCCCTTGGTTTTTTCCCAGGCCTTACTCGACATTTTGTTGAGCACTGGCGGGGTTTCGGTGGTGGCCCGATAGCGCG